>CAYOTQ010000016.1:0-14714 GCA_964406915.1 uncultured bacterium | reverse complement strand
CCCGAAATCATGTATTCCTGGAAGCTGCGAGCAAGCAGCACACAGCTCAGGTAGAGGGGGAGATAACATGTACACATATGTTGTCAAAAGACTCTTGCTGTTGCCTCTCACTCTTCTGGCAATCATTTTTGTAAACTTTTTGATTATCAATCTTGCTCCAGGCGAGCCTGTCTATCTGACCGAAAGAGGGGCCTCTGGAGAGGCTTCCAGAAGGCAGCGAGATGTGAGTGCCTCTCAAGACCGCTATCTGCAGTTTCGAGAGTTTTTTGGGCTGACAAGGCCATTGTTGTGGAACAATTGGTCGACGACCACACGTGCTGCACTTTTGAAAGATCTTGAGACGATACGTACGAAAAAAGATGAGATGAGCGCAAAAAACTACTCTGAACTGAGAGTTCTTGTGGGAGATAAGTCCCGCTACTGTTTGCCCCAGCTTCTCAGCATCATTCAAGATGAGCAGCTTTCATTCGACGTGCGCAAACTGGCGCTGCAATTTTTTTTCAGAGGAGCGACACGGTTTGCTCGTGTGGGCACAGATCTTTCCGAACAGCAAAAAAATGAAAATCGAGAAATTATTAAAAATGCCTATTTTTTGGACCAGCTGCGGGCGCATCCACCGAAGAGCGCAGAAGAGCTTACACAGTCTATGAAGCTTGTGACCCAGTGGTTTGATCGGCAAAAAGAGATGTGGACCTATCCGACAGAAGGATGGGCATTCGTGAAGGTTGCTCTCTTTGACACGCGATTTGCCAAATATATGGATCGAACACTCACCCTTGATTTTGGAGTCCTTCGCAACGACCCAAACCGTACGGTGATTAGCGAGGTGACAAAACGACTGAAGTATTCACTGACGCTTGCGGTGCTTCCTATGATTGTGACCTTTGTGTTGTGCCAGCTTTTTGGACTGGCAATGGCAGTTTTTTGTGAGAGTTTTTTTGATCGTGCGTTAAATCTACTCTTTTTGATTCTATGGGCAATTCCTGTTTTTGTAGTCGCACCGTTTCTCATTGAAGCAGTTGCTCTGCACCATCACTATCCCTTTACTGATGAGCCTTTCCCTATTCGCGGCTTTTCCAGTGATGATGCGATCTTTCGTTATATGACGACCTCTGAGCGTATTGCAGATATTGCACGGCATATCACCTTGCCGCTTCTTTGTGTCTTTTATGGGAGTATGGCAGTGCAGACACGGCTCTCTCGCGCTGTCATTTTAGATACTTTGCACCACGATTTTGTCCGCACTGCAAAAGCAAAAGGAGTGGGAGTATGGCCGCTATATTTCAGACATGTAGGACGCTATGCAGCAATTCCTATTGTCACAGCAGTGTCAGGATCCTTAGGGCTAATTCTTGGAGGCTCTGTCATCATTGAAACTATTTTTGAGATACATGGCTTTGGCAAATTTTTTTATGACGCGATCCTGAATAGAGACTATAATGTGATGATGTTTTCCGCATTGATGGGCTCATTTTTAACGCTTGTAGGCTACCTAGTAGCAGACCTTGCGTACATGTTTTTAGACCCTAGAGTGACGTTATCAACAAAGTTATGAACAGCTACTGGAACACTGTATTCAAACGCTTTGAAGCAAATTTTTGGGGCCTCTTCGGTGCCTGCGTCCTCTGCCTCTTCTTTTTAGTGGCTATTTGGGCGCCATTTTTGGCGTCGAGTCAGCCAATTTGCGTGGTGTATCATGGAGATATCTATTTCCCTCTCTTTCGCTATCTTCTGTCCACCTCATTCTTTACGAAGAAAATCGATATTTTTTTCAATCTTCTAGGGCTGTTTTTCTTTCCTCTTCTTGCTACTTTTTGGCTTCCGAAAGCCAAGAAAATTTCGGCTCAACTTGGCTGCGGGGTTCTTTTCTTGGTTATTTTTGCCTACTTTGGCTTTTTTCATGTGCTAGATCCGGCGGTGTCTAAAGAACTTAACGTACAAAAGCAAGAAGCCTATTTGCAGCTGACAGACAGTTACTTGCCGCCTTCAATGCCACGTGCCAGATATCCGCTGCCGTCCTGGGATTTTGAGCTGCAATATCTCAATACCTATGCCAAGCTCGACTTGGTGCTTGAACAGAGAAATAAGTTAGAGCAAGACAGTCGATTATGTGCTCTGCTACTCTCAGATGATCTACCTCCCTATTCGCTCTTTTTTATTCAGCAGTCGCATGTACGTGAACAGATAGAACATTTGCAGGCAGAGCTGCAGCATGACCGGCTGCGCTATCAAGAGCAGATGAAGGAAGAAGAGTCTTTGCGCCGTCAGACGCACCCCAACCTTGCGCGCCTGGCTGTTGTCGAAGAAGCTAACCAACGTTATGAAGAGCGAGAAAATGAGCTGCGCTTTCTTGTCGACAGGCAGCAGTGGCTTGACAAAGAGATGCGCCAGATTTCCTTCCTATTTATGCCGCTTGTCAGGCCTCACCATTGGGAAGATGACGTTGGAGGCGAGCAGCAGCTTAACCTACGCGTTCCTTTTATGGAATTGAGTCGTGTCAATAGACAAGACTTGGTAGCTGCGCTTATCTTTGGCAGCCGTATTTCGCTCTTTGTTGGCTTTGCGGCGACAGTGCTTGCTTTGGGAATTTCTATTCCTCTTGGTTTGTGGAGTGCCTTTTATGGAGGAAAAACAGACATTTTGATCTGCCGTTTTGTAGAAGTATGGGAGGCGATGCCCGCCTTTTTTATGCTGATGCTGATTGTGACTTTGCTGCAGACAAAATCTGTCTTTGTCGTCATTTCTGTAATTGCCCTATTTGGCTGGACGGGTATTTTTCGATTTGTCCGAGCTGAGACCTTTCGGCAAAGAGAGATGCTCTATGTGGATGCCACGAGAGCAATCGGCTTTAACGACTGGCAAATTCTCTTTCGACAGGTGCTTCCCAATGCACTTGTAGCGGTGATTGCCCTCTTGCCATTTGATATCATGTCAGCAATTACCCGTGAAGCTGCTTTGGCCTTTTTAGGGCTTGGTGAAGAGCAGTCCTGTTCTTGGGGGGTGTTGATGGATGAAGGCAGATCTGCCTTCCCAGCAGAGAGCATGCTCCTATGGCCATCGGCAATTATTCTGAGTATCTTACTGATAGCCATTGCCTTTATAGGCGAAGCTTTGCAGCTGGCCATGGATCCCAAATCTCAAGATTAATGCTGTGTAAGACCAAAAAAGTGATGGTGCTGCTGCACCTGCTCGCTTTGGGGGCCAAATAATGCGCTAAGTCTTGTTATTGCACGCTCCTCAGGCTCCATGCTGCGTGTGGTGATAGCAGCAAGCGCCTGCTCATTGATACAAGAGCGCCACTTTTTTGGCAGCATCTGTATAAATTCAGGCAGTGCTTTGTTAAAGGCAGCATCATCGAGCTCTTGGAGCAATTGATCCTGGGTAAGGAGTTGTCTCTGATACTGTTGTTGGATGAGCTGGCGGCCGATGGCCCACTTTAAGGTCTCTTCAATAACTTCTGTTTCATCGGCAAACCGGCAGCCATCAGCAAGAAGCTGTCGCTCGACTGTTTTGGCATTTCCCTCTTCGAAAAAGCGGATTTTTTCATGAAAGGAAACTGCTGACGTATTTTCTTTTACTTGTAGATGTCTGCGAAATTCCTGCAATTCTTTGATGCTGCAGGTGCGAAATAGATCGCTCGACAGCTGCGTTTGCAGTCGCTCAAGAGGCAGATTTCCTCCTAGCAGAAGAATGTCGCTTTTGAAGCGTGCTGGCAGATAGAGGGCTCCAATCTGTTCTTTAGAAACGCCTCGGTAGAGCACGTTATTGAAGGTATTTTCTCTCTCTATTCGTCCCTGGCCTTGAAAATACTCGCTCTGATACACACTTGCCGGAAAGATCACCAGAGCGCTATCTGATACCACTCCCTCTTTATTGGCAGAAAAATAGGTGCAGCCCTCATCTTCAGAAAAAAAGAGATCTTTACAGTGAGAAGCAAAAATGTGGCCCAGCTTTTTCCATGTACCGCCGGTGATATCTGCTTCGTTGTCTGTAAGGCTTGCAGAGCCGCACCCTTTGCGGATGAGGTCTCGAATGGATTCAAGAAAGCCTGCATCGCCTTTGCGTGTAGAAAGACCTCGAATAAGGTCTGTGCCTGGAGGGTAGAAGTAGGGTGTGCTGCAGTAGCGAATATGGGCTTTTAAACCATCTGTAATAACGCTATGCAACTTCTCAAGCGCAGCATTGCGGGCGGGTTCTTTTTGGAAGTCAGCAAATGTTTTTTCCACTAGCTCTTTGAATTGTAAGTCCTTCATACGAAGCTCTACAAGTCTGTTCTGTATCCGTTCCACCATTGCCGATCTGCTGTCATGAAGGTGCTCAGGCCTGCTTCTGAATGTCAAAAAATCTCCTAGCACATCATGCCTGTTCTTGCCAAAGTCTTTAGCAAATCTGTCCCAATCAGAGCCATTGACAAGCTTGAGGGCATAAAGCAGGCCTTGTTCATCGGGGATGTTGCTGAGACCTTGAATGATGGCAATACGGACATCTTCTGTCGCTTCGCCCAGGAAGTCGATAAGAAATCGTACAAGCTCTGTTGCTTGAAGGTCGCTCGCGTCGCGGCAGAGCATCTCTAGACAAGCAATTTCGAAGGAGTGGTGACGGTTTTTTCGCGCTTGCCTCAACCACTCAAAGAGGGTCTCTTGTGGTATCTTATAATGTGTGGCGTTAAGAGCTTTGAGGGCAAGGAGTCTATGTTCTTCAACAGCTGCATGGTTGACCACTTCTTGCAACAAAATGTGCGTTCTTGGATGTGAGGCAATGGCAATGCGCTCAATAGCTTGCAAAGCAAGAGGAAGAAGTGTTGGATATCTCTGAAACTGCTTGATGATGCTAAAGCAGGCTGCAATGCCATTTCTGTCTTTGTATACAGCTGTATAAGAAAGCCACTTGATCTTTTCCTCATCGCTCATCTCCGTGCTGAGAAGTTGTTGTTTGGATGGAGACTCTCCTAAAGCATCCTTTTCTTTAGCTGCTGTAAATGCCAATAGGGCCATGTTCGTCGAGGAAGCTGACTGCATAGCAACAAATAAATAGCCATAATCTTCAGGAGCTTTTACCTCCTTCAATGCGCGCACAAGCTGAGAAAAGACAAGAGGGTCTTGAGAAAGCGCTGGATTCATCCCTAAGAAGATATGCTCAATCAGCTGCTTTTTTACCCAGAATACCGTTTGCTCTAGAGATAAATTACCATAGTACACTGTGCAGGCCTTAGGAAGTGCTGCAAAAAAGTCTTCAAGTTTGAGGAGCGTTATCTTCCATTCTGCCGGAGACTCGTGACTTGAGAGTACATACCTGAGAGTCTCAATCACCAAGCGATTATCCGGACAAATACGAGATATGGCTTCTGTGAGCTCACGAGTTTGCTGGGGAGTAATGTGTGGGCGTATAAATGGGATGAGCGTTTGGAGTGCGGTTGTTATAATTACATTGTCTATAGAATGCTCTTGTTTGTAAAGGAGGATATCGTCAAAGAGCGCAGCTATATGTGGAACAAGCCGCTGTTTGTGATACACCTCTACAATCAGGCGAATAAGCTGTGAGTTATTTGAGAGTATGGCAAAGAAAAGAGCGCTATCGCCTGGAATCCCAGAAAGGAACTCCGGCGTTTCAATAATTGAAAAGCCGTGATTAATAAGCAAGCGGACGATCTGCACGCTTCCCTGTTGAGCGGCGTAGGCGAGTAGAGAGCAAGAATTGGTATAGCCCTTAGGACGGATAGTAAGCGTCTTCATTGTCTGTAGACATTCAGGATCTGCAAGAAGTGTTTCTATACAGCTTGTGGATCCGATTTGAAATGTTCGTTGTATAAATTCTTTCATTCTATAGGGATCATTCTGAGCTTTCATTGTGGCAAAAGCATTACTCCACAGAATTTCTACGAGATCCAAGCGGCCTTGTGCGCAAGCAATATCAAAGGCATCTTGACCGAAAATGTTTTTTTGTGCGATTTGATATGGGTTGATCGAGACTTTGGCGATAAATCGCTTAAGAAGTTCCTCTGAGCCAAGTTGTATGAGAAGATGATAAACTGTTGACTTGTTGATGTCAGGAAAAAAGCTTAGCGGCGACAGGCTATCTACTAAAAGAAGCGCCATCTCAAGTTGTTTGCTTTGCAGTGCCGCATGAAAGGCTTTTGCTTTTTCGTACTCATCTGCAGAAGAGATAGTGCGTCTATACAGTTCCTGGCTGCCGCTGCTAATTACTTCAGACAAAGAGAATTCTTCCCATAGAGAAGCATCGGTAGGAAATGACTGCAAAAACCAGTCGATGATCTCTTGATTGCAGGAAGAAATAGCCTCTTGCAGTATGGGTTTTAACTCCCACAAGCCGGACGATACTGTAATATTTTTTAGGGTGCAAAAATCGGTATAAAATTCTACGAATGTAGCGCTATTTGCTTGACGTGCAGCCTGTTTGAGGCAGGCAGTAGTGTCTATGAGGTGAGCAAGAGGTGTATTCAAAAGAGATGTTTTCAGGAGGCGTATAGCTTCTAAGTTGTTGTGCTCGATCGCTTTTTGTACTATCGATGCCCCAAACGGGTCTTTTATTTCAAATACTTGTCTTTTCTCATCAGAGGCAAGAAGCTCTTGCAGCTCTACGATATGGCCGGGCAAGAGCGCCTCATGCCATTTGGGTTTTGGCAGATCATCAGCATACTTGCTGCGTCGCAGGAGGGAAAGCGCTGTTTGAAAGTCAAGACAGCGAGCGATATCGACAACTGAGAAGCCTTGGGAATTTTTTATGCGAATATCCGCGCCTGCTTCAATGAGTTGTTGGATGTAGTGCTGCCGGCGACTATAGCTGCCTTCCGAGACAAGAAGATGTAAAAGAGTATCTCCATAACAGTTTTGGATATGTAAAATCCTCTTGTCTGCCAGCAGCCACTCAAAGAGGCCTTGCGATAAATGACATGTTTCAAAATCTCCCAATGTTTCTAGTATCCCCCCATGTTGTGCCAGAAAAGAGGCTGTGCGCAGCGATTGGGATGTTGCTGCGGACAGGAGCGCTAGTTCTAGAGGTGTGCGGGGCGTTTTGCCATCAATATTGGAAACTTCCCGCTGATGCATCGCTTTGGCAAAGAAGTCGGGATGCTTTTTATAGAAGAGCTCAAGGGCCTGAATATTGTTGTGCTCGACACAATAATGGATACAGGAGTAGTGCTCGTCTATTAGCGAAGGATAGATCTCAAGGGTGACTTGGAGTTCTTTTGCTGAGCAAATGAAGAAAAAAGAAGAGATTGTCTCTTTATTAAATCGATAGTCAGGCTCTTTATAGGGACAGAGCATCTGGAGCAAGGTGCTGTTTCGCAGCATGAGGGCGTGATCAAAAGCGCTTCGTTTTTCTTTGAAGCCAATTTTTGGATTTGCCTGGTGTTCAAGCAGTAGCTTGATGAGAGCATACTGTTTGCTTGTATGGTTGATCTTTTCGTTGCCAATGAGGGGGGCGTCAAAATAGCGCATCGCAACAGCGAGCATCGATGTCCCATCGGGCGCAAGGGTATTAGGACTATATCCCTGTTTTAAGAGCTTTTTTGTATTGGCAAAGTCTTGCTTTTCTACAGCACGAAACAGCGCTGTCTTGCCATTTTCATCGGTCTGTTCTTTTGGTGTTGCTATGGGCGTTTTGCAGATGATCTGATAGTGCGAAGAGGTTTGTGACTCTTCTTCATTTGAATGGGAAATGAGGGCAGATTCTTGTGCTGGGACAGCAATTTCCACAGGAAAGTGACTTGATGTAGAAACATCTAAATTATAAGTCATAAAATCTCATATTATAAGGAAATTGTAGCATAATAATTAATATTTTGAAATAATATTCATTTTGTTATAGCATAAAAGTATAAAGATTGAATTAAAGAGGTGTTCGTATGGCCATCCCAGCAACTGGCGCATCGCGCGATTTTGTGATCGATGAAACGGCGAAAACAGCCACAAAAGAACTGGAGCTAGCCAATGGTATCAAAGTCACACTCACCATCATATTTGCTCCCGGGACGACAAAGCATCAGATGGATCAAGAGATCAAGAAATTCGACAAAGAGGCAATTAAAAAAATAGTGGCAGCAGCAGGAAAGATCGATTTTTCGCAAAAGGCGGGCAAAGCTGGTCAAGCACCATATAAATTGACCAGTTTGACGCTTCACTTAGACAGCCCAAATGTCATTAAAATAACCAAGCACTATGATGGAAAGGCCGATAAGACAATTGAAGATGCCAAGGTGCATTATCGTGCAAAAGAAGATTCGGCAAAAACGGAAAAATTTACCAAGAAGTTGAACTCTGTGGCGGAATTGCACAAGATCTTCCACGAGACTTTCAACAAACGAGTGAAATAATCCAAGCTGGAAACAACCTTTGCTTAAATCCGGTTCTTTGCATAGAATTGGCCCATGCAAGAACTTCTTCGTGTAGAGGCACTGTCCACATCAATCGCATCACGCGGCAAGGAATTTCGCCTTGTCTCCGATGTTTCTTTTAGTCTGCGAGAGGGTGAAACTCTCGTCATTGTGGGAGAGTCAGGATCTGGCAAGACCACCTGCGCCCATTCTATCATCGGTCTTCTTGCCTCCAAAAAAAAGTACCATCTTACTGGAAAAGTGCTCTTTGAAGGCAAAAACCTCCTTGAGCTCAGCGAACGGCAAAAGAGGAGTATCCGCGGCGCAAAAATCTCGATGATTTTTCAAGACCCGTCAGCAGCCCTGCATCCTCTCTTTTCAATTGGGCAGCAAATAGCTGAGATGTTTGAAATCCACCTCGATCTTTCAGAAGAAGAAGCAGAGGAAAAGGCGATTGAAATACTCAATCAGGTAGGACTATCAAAAGTTGGCAATTTTTTTGAGGTCTATCCACACCAGTTTTCTGGAGGCATGAAACAGCGGGCGATGATTGCCATGGCAGTCTCTTTGGGGCCAAAAGTTCTCATTGCCGATGAGCCTACCTCGGCTCTGGATCTCACCGTACAAAAAGAGATATTAGCCCTGTTAAAGGAGTGGAAACGGCGCCATGCGATGGCTTGCCTGCTCATCACCCATGACTTTGGCGTTGTAGCAGAAATGGCTGAGATGGTGGCAGTGATGTATGCTGCGGAATTTGTGGAATATGGCACTGCCAGCGACATCTTCTTTGCTCCTGCTCATCCCTATACACAAGTGCTTGAGTCGCGTCCAACAAAAGAAAACAGAAAAAAGCTGCTCCCAGCTCCTTGTGGAACCTCTGTGCAGTCAGAGAGCAGGCCGGAAGGATGCCAGTTTCATCCGCGCTGCCCATTTGCGATGGAAAAATGCCGTACAGGCAAGGTGCCAACATTTACAAAAAGCACGACCCATTGGGTGCGCTGTTGGCTGCATGAAAAATAGGATATGAGCATGACACCTCCTCTTGTGCGTGTAGAAAATCTCAGTGTGGCCTACCCCATTTACGAGGGCTTTTTCCGCTCTCGATGCGGTGTTGTGGAGGCTCTGTGCGAGGCCAACTTCCGCATTGAACCAGGGCAAATTGTCGGCGTGATTGGAGAGTCTGGCTCTGGCAAGAGCACGCTCGCACGCTGCCTCGTATGCCTGACCCGGCCAACTGCAGGAAGGGTGATCTTTTCCGGCACAGAGGTGTCGAGCCTATCTCAAGCAGAGCTAGCTCCCCTGAGAAAAAGCTTTCAAATCGTCTTTCAAAATCCTGCAGAGTCTCTGAATAAACGAAAGACTATCGGCGACACCTTTGCAGAGGTGCTCTCTTTTCATCACATCGTCATAGAGCCTGATGCTCAAGAGGACTACTGCCGCCAGCTTTTACAAAAGGTGGGGCTCGATGAGAAGATGCTCACACGTTATCCTCATGAGCTTTCTATTGGCCAACAGGCACGTATTTGTCTAGCGCGTGCGATCTGCACAAAGCCGCGTCTTTTAGTCCTTGATGAGTGCATATCAGCGCTTGATATCTCCTTGCAGGCACAGGTGCTCAACTTGCTTCTTTCTCTTTGCCAGGAGACAAAAATTAGCTATCTCTTCATCTCCCATGATCTATCGGCAATCCGCCACCTGGCCGACTATGTGCTGGTGATGTGTCAGGGCAGAATTATTGAGCAAGGAAGCCTTGAGGAAGTCTTTGAAAATCCTACCCACCCATATACCAAACAGCTGCTTGCTTCTGCGCTGCCCACCACACCGGCATATCGCTTTGGTTGCTGAAAAGGGCTCGCTTACCTAAGATGGCCTTGTAGTAACCCCTATAGTACAAGGATAACATATGTACCCAGCGTCATCGGTTCTTTCAAGCGTTGTATTGCCTCAGGTCTATTTAGAACACTTGAGTGAAGAAAAAAAATCTATAGAAGAGTATCAGGGCTCATTTTTGGAGCAGTTAAATGGCAAGGTTACTCGAGCCATATCGCGATATAGCGAGAGTGGCAATCTGTTGGTCTTTTTCCAGAAAGTAGAAAAGATTACTTCTCTTTTTATTGTTGCAGTCAATACGACTCAGAGTAAGAAACCGATGTCAGGCACAGTAACAATACCGCAAGCTGTAGGGACGAAACTTGAGGAGTTGAGAAATGCGTTCAACAAAGCCATGAACGAAAAAGAGACTGTTGCAAGGACGGCATTTAGTGAAAAGCGTTATGAGACAGCCCTGAAAGAGTTTGATGCATTGCTCCAAGTAGTTTCTCAGGGGGAAAAATCGGAGCGTTATTATTTAATTCAGGCAAATAAGTTTGCAGTATTGATTGCTCAAGAGAAGATAGAAGAGGCAATTAAAACGTATGGAACCCTTGTCTCAGAGCAGATCCCTGAGCAGTTGGAGCACTGGTTTCAGCGGCAAAAGGGGCTTCTTGATGCCTATGTACAGCAGCGCAGGCATGCTAATGAACAACAGCTGAAACAATGCCAGCAAGATACTCAGAGTGCGCAACAGGCATTTTCAGGTCTATTTAAGTCTTCTGTTGTATTTTCTACATGCAGGGTGCAATTAACCTCGATTCAACAGACGCTTTCCCTAACTGAACAGACAATCAATGGCTGCGCGCGAACCAGCCAATCTCTGAAAACCTATTTCCAACAATTGGGTATGGACTATACAACAGAGTGTCAGCCAATTGCGAACCTCCATACACAATGCAAAACTCTTGTAGCATCTGCCCTTCAGCTGATCAGTAGCTTGGAAACGGCAGGGAGTCCTGATGATCGCACTAATAGTCTGTGTGCATGGCTGAAGAGCAATATAAGTGCTTACCAGGTGACTTCTCAAAATAAGTTGCCTGAGTTTCATCTCTGGGTACTGTCAATGCTAGGCTCTCTCTATTCTTCAAATACCATTTCCGATTCTTGTTTAGATGCTATTGTTCACGTGTTTCGTACCAATATCAAAGTGTTATTTGGGCATTTGCATACATTGCCGAATGATGTTCATGTGAGTTTGGGGTCAATAGGCGTTGATACCAGTCTGTTACTGCTGGCCACGATTTCGGATTCTCTTAAGAACACGCACTGCTCTGAAACAGCGATCATGGGGCTGCGAAGCAAGGGGATATTGAGTTCCTTGACGTCATGGGCCTTCAGTTCTAGTAGTCAGACAGCTTCCCTTCCAAAAATCGAGCTTGCTCCCCCATCTCAGGTCAAAAATTTTGGCACTATCCTGCAAGGACTGCTCAACTGTTTTCAACAACAGGGTATTGGCGCAATCAAGAATTTTTCTGCAGAAGATACCGTCACGCTGTTTGAAGTCGCAAATGCCTTTCTGCAGATGCCGCAGCCGATTTCTGCTCTTTTACTTGGCTCTTTAAATACGCGTCAGTTTCAAGGCTCTCTAACTGCCATTCAGTGGTTGCGGCTAACGCAGGCTACCTACACGGCATTGCCATATTCAAAGCTCAAAGAGCTCTTTCCTCGTTTGACAAAACCTGATCTTCTCGCCTGGATTTCACTGTATGATCCAACTCGAATCAAGACAGATTCAAGATATCATAAGATTCTTTTTACATGTCTGCACGACTGTGCCAAGCAAGTGCTGTTTGTCCAGGATAGTAGCGCTGATGAGGCTCGACAGGTATTTGATTTTCTTGTAGATCTCTATGACGAGCTTGATTCAGCAAGTCGCCGTCCTTTAGATATGTCTCTCATTACTTTTGGCTGGGAATGTGTCAATAGATTTCCCAAGCTGGCAGAAGAGGGTGATTTTGAAATTTCTCAAAATATTTCCTATTTCAATGATGAATACGAGCTTCCTTATACAGAGCAGGCCAAAAGCTGGTTTGAGCAGGAAGTTCATCCCTATATTACGGAATTGGTCACTACAGATAGCAATTGCAAGGCATATGACCACTGTACAGAATTGGAACATCTTACTGTGAATGTTCCAGAAGGCGAAGAGATAGTAAGTTGGACGCATTTGTCAAGATTCAAGAAACTCGAACATCTTTGCATTGATGGAGGCTCTGTGGTGATTTCGCAATTGAATCAGTTACCCTTACAGTCGCTTACTCTCAAAAACTGCCTTGGAGCCCTTGATTTTTCCCAAGGTCTTGCCCTACAAGAGCTTTCTTTGCACAATGTGGCGCTTGTGAAGGATTCGCTCTCTTGGATTGTATCGAGCACTCACCTCAAATCTGTAACCATTGAAGGTTGCAACGGACCAATAGGGCGTCTTGCTGCAGAGGCGCTGCCGCATACTGTGCCAACCTTGGAGGTATTAGTCTTGAAAGATCTTTTGGGAGTCGACGAAGATGGGGAGTTGTACCAATCTTTACCACATCTTGTTATGACACAAACCTCTATTCGTTCTATCACATTCCATAGTTCTAAGTATGAAAATTCCTTTTGCAAACTTATTCAAGGCGCTTCCCTGGTTGAAGAGTTAGCGCTGCCATTCGAGCCTGAACAGCTTCAGCTCTTGGGTGGATTGGCTCACTTGAAAACTGTGCGCTTTTTTATTGCATCGCAGGAGGAGTTAGAGGCTGCTAGAGAGACCGACTATCGCTCGTTTCAAGCTCTTGAAGTATGTGAATGTATCAATATCCAGAGTGGGGAAAAAACTACTATACCGCTTACTGGGCGAAGCTTATCAAATCGAACCAGCAGCAGTGAGAGCGGAGAGCAGTAGCTTACTCATTAGGATTGTTCATTTTTGATGCGCGTTTTGCCGTAGTAGTGCAAGAGCTCTTCTGCCAGCAGCGTTGCTTGGGCGGTGTGAGAGTCTGCAGAGAAGCGCGCATCAAAAATGGCAATTTCTTCTTCAATTTGCTCCATCAGATATTCTTCAAAAAGCGCCTCTGAAACCCTTTCTGGAACATTATGCAGCTCGTCGCCAAAGACAAGCTGCTGGCGGAAGAAAGAGACAAGAAGCTGCTCTTCAAATTGAGACAGATCAGGCGGTGAAAACAGCAGATGTTCTGATAGCTGCAAGAGGACGAGAGACAGCGTTGCTTGACCAAGTGCCTTGCTGAGAGCATATTGATAGCGCCCAACTGGCGACTCTTGCAGGAGCTCTGTAGTGATTTTATCTATGCAAGCTTCTAGAAGCTGTTGGCAATATGTTTGTGTCAATGCAGGGGTATGCGGCTGCAAGAGCCACTCTTTTTCAATTCGTGAAATGGCGTGCAGCGACACAAGGTTGATGCGCTCATGTGTTTTGCCGAGCTCATCAAAGCGAGCAGGATGGCTTGCAAGGCTTGCGAAATAGTCCTCAATAATTTGAGCGTCGACAGTTTTAAAGGTGCTGATGATTTGTTGCTTATGGCGAAAAAAGAGATCATCACTTTTTTGAAACAGAGTTCTTCGGCAGCCAAGATGCTGTTTTGCTTTTCGGTTGTAGCGGCCTGATGGATAGAGGCTATGAGCAAGTTCTGCTTTGAGGGTGATGAGCTTGTGAAGCTGTGGCAGCAGTTCTGGATGCAGCGGGTATTCCGGCAGCAGCTTCTCACATAGGGCAAAGCCGGTGTATTGCGTAGGGTGGGGGAAGCCGCTTTGGTAGAGATGCAAAGAGAGTTGAAAGCTCTCCTTTATTGGAATGCTGATGTCTGAAAGAGCGCTTTCGCGTCGAAAGATTCCGCTCACTTCTAACTCTTCTCCAGGAAAATGGCAGATGAGTTGCTGCAGCTGCAGCTTATGCCCCTCTATAAGCGAGGGGACTATAGGCGTTGTATGGATATAGCGAAGACACTCATGTATAGGAAGGGCAAATGTAGGCTCTTGTTGCAGCAGCAGCAAACTTTTGAGATGAAAAGCATCGATTTCATGCTTCTTTGGCTTTGTCTGCTCTCTCTCCACCCGCTTTTGTACCGATTCGAGCAGGTTGGATACTTTGTCAGAAGTTCCCGTGGCTCTTTTGACGCTTATTTTGTGGGGTGTGGCAGCAGCCGGTAGAGGCGAAGTTCCTGCGACTTGTGCAACTCCTGTCATTTTGCGAAAGGCTGTTTTAAGAAATTGCCTGGCAGATGCAAATGAAAGGGCAGAGGCACGCCCTTGTATTGACTCATTAGAATCTACTATTTTGGAATCTACCGTTTTAGAATCTACCGTTTTGCGAACAGTATCAAGTGCCTGTTCGATGTTTGGAGGCGACAGCCCGTGTTGTGGTCCTGGCTGCAATTTTGGATGCAGTTTTGGGTCTGGGACGACTTTCTCGTTTTTTTGTGCTGGCATCTTGCAAAATCAATACCTTCTCTTTTTCTGTCATTTCACGCCAATGACCTTGAGGCAATGTCCCAAGTACCAGCTGGCCAATCCTGAT
>CAYOTQ010000015.1:10437-14967 GCA_964406915.1 uncultured bacterium | reverse complement strand
TTTGAACTTGTCTGCTTTTCTAGTATCGGTAAAATAGAAGTGTAGAGTGGATAACGAGCCTGGCATACTTGCAACAAATTGTCATACTTATCTTTCATCTCCCCTTGAAGAGGCGTGCCACGATCCATCGAAAAAAGTCTAATCAGACTTTCAAAATTGAGGGTAATAGAATTGTGGGAAGAAGTAATAGTATTGTCTTTATGGAAAAACTCTCCTAGACGATGGTCCTTGCTGTTTTTCCAATAGAGACCTTCCTCTGTAGTAGCAAAATAGCTGTTTTTACTGCAAATCTTTAACCAGATACAGAGAACGTTTTTAGAGGTAGTATCCATTATCTGTTCGGAGTGTATCTTTGCAATTAACTCGCAAGTTTTTTCTTTAAACGATGGGTCCTTTTGCGATTTTTGATCATACACGCACATTAACAGGGTGTGTGAAAGAATGTTTTGAGGCTCCATTTTCAGTGCAGCGGTAGCATACTTCTCGGCATCTACCACGCCTGCTGAAGGGGCAAGAAAGAGAGAGAGAACTCCAAGGCAGTTTAGGGCAAGAACATGTCTTGGATTCTCCTCAACTTGTTTTTTCAACTCCTTGTACATTGTCTTGAATGTCTCAAGCATACTCTTGCGGCCAGAACCGAAAAAGAGCTCAGCCTGGTGTAAAACGCGTTTGAATTTTTCTGCTGGAGATAACATGTATACATCTTGACGGGGATTCTTCCACCATTCAATAGAGGCTTTTACCATTACATCCAATCGCTGTTCATCAAGAGCTTCCTGATGATCACAAAGGTCCTCAGAAATGCTTGGTATGCTGATACGCGGTATTTGATTTTCGAAAGATGTGTCATAGAGACTATGACTCCAGGGAAGTCGTTCTAAAAGAGCGATTTCCATCTTTTTTGTTGTCTCAAGCTGCTGTAGCTGTTGTCTGAGACCAGGCAGCTGCTGACTGAGCTGAATAAATATTTTTCGACAATCTTTGTATTGTGAGAGCGTCTCGAAAGTAGCCGCAGCGGTCTCTTGGGTAAACGAGATATTTTTGAAAAATACTGTTTTTATAGAATGGGGATAGTGAAGTGAAGGAAAAGAAGCTACTAACGGCTCACAATCTAGAAAATAGACAGTTTCTAACTTATCCTTGAATAAGGAAAAGAGTGTGTTTATTTCACTTATCAAAGGAGCATAAGTAAAAGTCACTCCCTTTAATGGCAGCTTGTTTGCTGCAAGTGTTGTAAGAAGCGGCAGCCTCTCAGTGAGAGTATCAATACGTAAGTGAAGGGGATATTTGGTCATCTCCGAAGCGTGCTGGGTGATCACCTCCCAAGCAAGAGAGTTGTTGCAACCAGAAAAATAGTCATTCCACTTCTTTTCTCCTGGTATTTTTGAAAGATAGGTGATGAGGCATACGCGATGCCACAACTTGCTTACAGTGCATAATGTGAACAGTTCTTTTGGCGAGAAATTAGAAAAAATGTTTTGGTGTACTTCAAACGGAAGAGATGCGTGACTTGTCATATTAATCCATATTGATAATAGTTTTTAACTATAAAATCTTGAATACTTTTATAATAATTATCAACAAAAATTAATAACTTAACATGAAGAAAATCTAAAAGAAACGAGTAAGCCTCCATCTTTCCCCGTTCACCCCAAGCAGTACACACAAAACAGAAAGTAGCCGGCGTGCCATGGCAGATGCTACGAACGTATCCGTAAATTCCTATTAAAATATTTACAAGAACAGCTTTTTTATTTACCATTTATTATAAATTAAATAAAGAGAATATCTTATGTCATCTGTAGAATCAGCAACTAATACAACTTACGAATCTACTGCTGCTGCATCGCAAAAAGAGACATCTGGAGCGCTCCCCATCGTCCTACCCGAACCGCCCCTCATTTGCGCCCTCCCAAAAGATATACTCGTAATACTCGTCCAAACCTCGGATATTCACGATGTCGCCATGCTTGCCTATACCTGTCAAGCCCTATACAATGAAATATTTACAAAGACCTCTCTTACCCAGAAGCAACTGTGTGAAATTTTCTCAGGTCTGCTGCTGCAAGATCTTGAGAAGATTGAGCGCTTCTGCAAACGAACACCCACCTTCAAGCTCCCTATTGAGCTCAGAATAAGTGAGTGTGGACCTAAGCTTCTGTCAGCTCTTACCATCATACAACAACACTCTCCCATCAGTGGCCTGATATTTCAGCACACGGCCATTGACTCCCTCGACCTTCAGCTCTGTGCGACCAAATATCCCTCATTAAAAAAACTTACATTTCAAAACTGCTCCCTTCCTCACTCCATTGAAATGGAAAATGTAGCGGTAGAAGAACTGCACTTACGCAGCTGCACCACAAAAAGAGAAGATTTCCCTCTCTCAGCTCTCTTTTCTAAGTCAATCCCCTCTCTTAAACGTCTTATTATTTATGAGTGCGATACTCTTCTTCCTGATTTTGATCAGTTCAAACCCTTTAGCAATACATTAGAATACTTTTCTCATGATGGCTGGACTCTGTGCCCTGATAGCCCACACCGCCATTGGTCCCGTTACACCGACCTTGAAGCAAATGAATTACCTAATATTGCCCCTCCCGTAGAGAGTCTCACGAGCGGCTGCCATGCCTACTACCTCGGAAGCATCTTCTTAAAGACAGAACCACAACTTGCAAAGCAATATTTTCAAAAAAGTATTGCCTTAAGTCCCCGTCTCATACATCCCAAAGAAAAACTTGCCAAATTACTCTTTAAAACAGATCCAAAAGAGGCAGAAGCTCTCTTACGGGAATGTCTTGCCATCTATCCTCTGGATATTCACGCCCGCTGCTCTCTTGCAAGACTTCTTGCCTCGACAAATCGCACAACTGAAGGAGTAAAGATTCTTCAAGAAGTTGTATTGCTTGGCACACAAACCGGCATGCTTTCTGACTTTCCTGATATTGCCGCTACCTTGCAACAGTATGACCACTCTCTATCCGCTCCCTTTGTTCGGCAACTTATTTATTTAGCAGAACTCATTGGATCGGGTGAAGATATTCTTAGTCTGCTCTCTGAGGAGTTACACAATAACATCGCAGCCATTAAAAGTGGTCAGCTACCAATAGACAACCCTCTACCAGACAATCTTTTTGAACAACTTTTCTCAAAGGATCCTTTTTCTTATATACAACAAGCAGTCCTTCCAGAATTTGAACAAGAAATAAAGCAAGCTCTCGAGAAAAGCCTTTGGAGAGATATATCGGCCTGGTTTACGATTTTTACCTGTCTTAAGAAAAGTGAAAAAGATATCAGTCAACTTCTTGACGGTCTCTGTATAACGGAGTGTGTTGGCATATCCACCGAGGCAAAATGCCAATTCCTCACATTTCTCGCAAAACCAGAGTGGCAACAAGAACGTCGCTATTTCCTTTCCCATTTTCTCTTAGAAAAAAGCCTTCTCCAGGCGGGAGGGATGGGCAACTGTGTACACGCACTTACAGGCAATAAGGCCGCCTTGGAAGACCTGTGCGATATTGCCTGCACAGTCGCTTCTCCTGAGGATCAAGCGATGCTTGCAAGCCATCTCCCCGAGACATTGGGTCACAAAAAAATTCAGCTTCTTTATAACGCCCTTAGAGAACTCCCTAATGACTATAGTAGTCTTTATTTGCTTGGGCAATTATTAGCTCAGCAAAAGATGATGAGCCGTGCAGAGCATTTTTTTGCCCGAGCAGCGACTTGCATCCTCAAGACACGGTGTCCACTACGAGAGAATGTGGCCATGTTGCACGAAACCCTCTCTACACTTGGACTCTTGCCAGACTTTCAGAAAAAACTCAAGGCACAGCTCGATATGATGCCTGATGAGGACAGTGAAAGTGAAGACGTCATCTGAAAGAACGCTCCTTAACAGAAATTGGAAATATATCAGAGAGGTCTCTACTTCAAATTGCAAAACACGCTCTTAAATTGCAGCTCTGGTTGCGAAAAATGAAAGCCTGCCTGCAACGCTTTAGCAGGATAGGCCCTGATGCTCGTCAAAAGTGCGCCATCCACGATCTTGCCAAGAAATAGCTTGAGGAGCCAGCGTGGTGCAGGCAAGATTGCGGGTCGATGAAGGGCGGAGGCTAGCAGACGTGTAAACTGCTCATTTGTCACGCTTCCTGGTGCTACAGCGTTGACAGGACCTGAAATCGTAGGCGTTTTGCATACAAAATCGATAAGGGAAAGAAGATCCGCAAGCGCAATCCAGCTCATCCACTGCTTGCCGGAGCCTAGCTTACCACCAAGACCCAAGCGAAAAAGAGGCAGCATCTTGGCAAGCGCGCCACCACGAGGAGTAAGCACTATTCCCATCCGTAAGAGCACCACACGCATTCCATACCGAGCCCCTTTTGTAGCTTCCTCTTCCCATTGCCGGCACAGCTCAGCTAAAAAGTCCTTACCAGCAGAGGCTTCTTCATCTAGCTGTGCATCGCCTTGATCGCCATAATACCCTACTGCAGAAGCGGAAATGAACAGCTTTGGAGGGTTTTTGAGTTTGCC
>CAYOTQ010000015.1:0-10427 GCA_964406915.1 uncultured bacterium | reverse complement strand
CCGATGGCGTCCACCAGAAGGCGAGTCGTCTCCAGGCGGCTCTCTCGAAGCTGCCTCATCTGCTTATCTGTCCAGCGTTTATTGGCAATAGATTCCCCTGAAAGGTTGATGACTGCATCAAACCCCTCGAGTGCCTGGCCAGAAATAGCACCTCTTGGCAGCGCCGCAACCTCATAGCCTAAAGAGCGTAAAAATGGCAGCAGGGAAGAGCCTATCAGACCACTTGCTCCAGTAACGATCACTCTCATATAATTGCCTGTACCAAGTTTTGAAATGTTCTACCACGTTCTTCAAAATTGGCAAATTGATCATAACTGGAACAGCCAGGAGAAAGAAGAACATGATCGCCGCTGACGGCGCGGGCGGCAGCTCTTTGCACTGCTTCCTCAAATGATTTGCAGTGAGTCATTGGCATACAGCCTTCAAGGTCTGCTGCAATCACACCAGCAGCAGGGCCTACCAAAAAAAGCTCCTTGACTCTGCTTGAAAAGGCATTTCTCCACGCATGATAAGGATGCCCCTTATGCACCCCGCCAGCAATAAGGAGAATATTTTTCTCGAGCGTCTCTACCGCCCGAATGACAGCGTCTATATTTGTCGCCTTGCTATCGTCATAAAATTTTACTCCTTGATGCTCGCGCACAAGCTGGATACGATGCGATGGCTTGATAAAAGAATCATAGTGCTCTATGCACATCTCTGCAGCGACTCCTTGATGACGGCAGATGCAATAGGCGGCAAGAAAATTTTCAAGATCATGAGCCCGCACGCCTTTGAGCTTGGACGGAACAAGACCTTCTTTGACGCCGTATCTCCAAATAAAGACGCCATCACTAAAGATTTCACATTGTTGGCTATAGCCAAAGCGCTCTACCTTGCACGGAAGGTGTTGCCAGTCAAACTCAGCATAGGCTTTTTCCCCAACAAAGAGGATCCCTTTCTCTTGCAGGAGGCGGCCGATATGTTGCTTTGCCTGCACATACTCCTCCATAGAAGCGTGATGATCTAGGTGGTTGGCAGAAATATTGAGAAGACACGCGGCTTGAAGGACAGGAGTAGAGATTGTCTGGAGCTGAAAAGAGCTCAATTCTACAATGAGAAGCTCAGCTTGGGTAGTCTCATCCAAAATTGGCACTCCCACATTACCCACAGCTTTGGCCTCAATATCTGCTGCCCGCATCAGATGCTGGACAAGAAGGGTTGTAGTGGTCTTGCCATTGGTACCGGTAATGCCATAGTATCCGCTGGAGCGCTCTCTAAACGCATATTCCACATCACAAAAGAACTCTACTCCACACTCTTTTGCTCGCTGCAGCACCGGATGTGTCAAAGAAATACCTGGTGATGTGATGAGAAACGAGCAGCCTTCTATCTGTTCCATCAAAGCTGCAGCAGACAGTATAGGCAATTGGAGATCACTCTTTTGCACATTGTCATCACAAACAAGCACCCGAAAGCCTTTACTCTGCAAGTATCGACAGGCAGACTTCCCGCTTTTTCCAAGACCTAAAATGGCAGCTGTTTTCATACGTATAACTCACTGAAATTTGATAGAAGCTAGCCCAAGCAAACCGAGTAAGAGTCCAATGATCCAAAACCTAGTCACCACCTTTGTCTCTGCCCATCCTTTATACTCAAAATGATGATGCAGCGGCGCACAGAGGAAAATGCGCTTTTTATTGCGCCACTTATAACTTGCCACCTGTAAAATTACAGAAAGCGCCTCGAGCACAAAGATGCCTCCAACAATCCCTAGCAAAAGCTCTCGTTGCAAGAGCACTGCAGAGGTTCCGATCACGCCTCCCAAGGATAACGAGCCTATGTCTCCCATGAATAGCTGCGCTGGATGGCAGTTGAACCATAAAAAACCAAGACATGCTCCACAAGTTGCGGCTAAAAAGACCGCGATTTCACCACTTCCCTCGATATAAACAATATTCAAATAGGAAGCGATGTCTGCATGATTTGATAGAAAAGCAAATATTCCAAGCGTTGCAGCCACGAAAATACAGAGTCCTGTTGCTAGACCATCCAGCCCATCCGTCAGATTGACAGCATTAGAAGAGCCCACAATCACAAAAGCAAAAAATGCCCAGAGAAGAACAAGACCCAGACCTGAAAAGATGACTAGTGGTTCCTTAAAAAAGGGACAGTAGAGTCTGCTGGAAAACTCCTGCAAGGTCAGCAAAATGTTTCCATCTTTAATGACAGGCGCTCCTATACAGTCGTAGACTGCAGGAACTTGCACATAGATGATAACAGCTACTGCCGCCACTACTTGTATGCAGAGTTTTTTTGAAGCAGATAAGCCCTTGCTATTCTTGTAGCGCAGTTTGAGATAATCGTCATAACCTCCCAGTACTCCAAGAAGAGTAGTGATGAATGCAAGTATCCAGGTAAACGGAGAGGTCAAATCCATCCATAAAATAAGCGAAAGAAGAAGCGATACTAAGATGAGCAGCCCCCCCATGGTGGGAGTATTCTTTTTATTTTTGTGAAGCTCGCCTAATAAAAATCCATTTGCTTCACGAATCGGCTGGCCAATTTTTAGCTCATACAGCTTCCGAATAAAGTAGGGACCAAAACAGAGACAAAAGAGAAGCGATGTTACAACCCCTAGAATGACACGTGTGGAGGTATATCCAAACACGCTCGGCACATGCAATCCAAACCATTCTTGCATGAGTTTTTGTAATAAAAAAATCATATAAAACTACTATTAAAATTGCTCTACAACTCTCCACAGAGCATTTGAGCGAGATCCCTTCACAAGGACTACATCTTTTGGCTGTAGCTCCTTTTTCAAGAGGCTCATTAGCTCTTCAAAATCTTCAAACCAACTCACAGGACGATTTGCCCGCTGCCATAGATTTACTATCGGCCGCGTCTCTTCGCCAAAACAGACCATACGATCGGCACACTCTAAGGCTAGCTGCCCAACATTCGTGTGACAGCTTTCCGAATATTTCCCAAGCTCTCGCATCTGTCCAATAACTGCCACACGGGCTCGCTCGCAAGGTCTTGTACGAAGGAGCTGGAGCGCCGCCTTGACAGCCTCTTCTGAAGCATTATACGAGTCATTGATAAAAGTAACGCCTTTTTTTTCTATAATTTGCAGACGATTCTCCGGGAGCTTCAATTTTGGCAAGGCTTGCTGGATCTCTTCCCATGACATGCCGCAACTGCGGGCCACAGTGCAGGCGGCCAGAAAATTGCCGTACACATGTGGAGCTATGAGATCTACACGGGGCAGTATGATCTTTTTGCCATATTCATGAATCACTATGTGAGCCTCTTGCAGCTGCAGGGTAAAATCTGCCGGCTGCTGCAGTGAATAGGAGATTTGCCTCAGATGACGGGACGGTTGTTTCAAAATTGCCTGTTTCAAAACTTCTTGTTTCAAAACTTCCTGGCAACACGCTTCTTGATTAATGCAGGCAATTTTTGTCTTTTCGTGAGAAAAAATTTCGGCTTTGGCCCTGGCAATATCCTCTAGTGAGTCAAAAGACTCTGCATGCACCAGCGAGATGTAGGTCAGGACAGCAATATCAGGGGGCGCCAATTCAACAAGCCGGCGAATATGACCAGCTGCAGTCATCCCCATTTCTAACACCAGATACTCTTCATCTCCCGCTACGTTATTGAGGAGTGAAAGAGAGAGTCCCACCTGTGAGTTTTGATTGCCTGTTGTACACATTGTGCGCCATTTACTGCTCAGGAGAGAAAAAAGGAAATCTTTTGTCGTTGTCTTGCCAACAGTGCCGGTGATTCCAATACAGGTGGCCTTCATGGTAGCAACCTTGTGCTTGGCAAGCATTTGAAGTGCTGCTAGAGGATCATCGACATGAAAGCAGGGAATATTAACACTCTCTTGAGGAAAGTGCCTTGCCACAATAGCTGCACGAGCTCCTTTTTGAGCAGCTTGACGTACAAAATCGTGTCCATCGACTCTAGCACCTTTAAGCGCGACGAATATATGACCCTCTGCCACTTCGCGACTATCTGTCACAAATCTCGTCTTTGGCATATCTGAAGAGCTCTTTTCGATTAATTGGAAGAGATGATTCATAGTTTCCTCTAGCTTTCGGCAAATACGATAGCAACGAAAATGATTGAAAACAACCGAATGGATTGTTACAGTAGTAGCTGTTGTCCTTATTTTGGTGGCATGGCCAAGTGGTAAGGCAGAAGCCTGCAAAGCTTCCATTCCCCAGTTCGAATCTGGGTGCCACCTATCATCTTATCTCTGTAATCATGTTGGCAAAGTTTTTCCTGTTTTTTGCCAATTTTTGGCTAAAGACAGGAAAAATTTTTGCTAAACAGTATTACTGAGATAGATTCATGTTATATATCGTCTCAACGCCCATTGGGAATTTAGCAGATATCACGCTGCGAGCCCTCGACTGCCTCAAAGAATGTGACTATATCCTCTGTGAAGATACAAGACATAGCCTAAAACTTCTGGCCCACTACCAAATCCACACCCCGCTTTTCAGCTTCCATCCGTGGAATGAGGCAAAACAAGAAGAAAAAGTACTTGCAGACCTACAGCAAGGCAAAAAGATCGCTCTCATCTCTGATGCAGGCACTCCTTTGATTGCCGATCCAGGTTACCGTCTTGTCAAGAAATGTCGAGAAGAAAAACTCCCTTATACAGCCCTTCCCGGGCCGTGTGCGGTCATTTGCGCGCTCACGCTCTCAGGATTTGCGACGCAGCCTTTTCAATTTGTCGGCTTTTTACCTCGTAAAAATAGTGAAGTAATTCAAACCCTCGAAACTCTTTTCAGCTATCCCGGCACTTCAATCTGCTATGAATCGCCTGAACGCATCCGCTCCACCTTGCAGCATATTTGTCAGATAGATCCATCTAGACAAATCTTGCTTGCACGAGAGCTTACAAAACGCTTTGAAACCATTCTTTGCGGTACAGCTGAGCAAGTACTACAGCAAGAAAAAGAGACCCCAGCTCTGGGAGAGATCGTTCTTCTTATTGAAGGACAGATCCTACCGATGACCGAGCAGCTATTTTCACAAGAATTTTTATGTGCATGCGTTGAAGAGGTCATGCGTACCCAAGACTGCTCAAAAAAAACCGCCATTGCTCTTGTGAGCCAACAACTCCACGTCCCAAAAAACGTTATATACAACGCCGCGCATTTATAATAGAATAAAAAATATTTCAAAAAATAACAAAATAAATTATAATATTTATAATTTTATATAATTTGTTATTTGGTGTAATATGCTCCCTATTAATAATTTAGGAACGGATCAATTTAATTTATTTTCTCAGGCTTTGTTTTTAGAAGATCTGAAAAAAAATAAAGATGATGTTTCCTTTACGTTGAAACAGTATTTTATACAAGATGTCAACACAATATTCATTTCTGAAACCCCAATTCTCCACTATTTTTGCCAGGAAGGTGAGCTAGACATAGTCCGTCAATTACTAAAAGCCGGAGCCAACTGCAATCTACCAGACTCCAAGAGGGGCAGGACCCCTCTCTTTTATGCAGTTGACCATGACATACTCCAACTTCTCATCAAGCACGGAGCAAACACCCAACATCTTGACAAGGATGGTTCCACCCCCCTTAACACATTAAAAAGTTGTAAATCCCAAGACACAACTGCAATTACATTCATGGAACATCAGGATCGAGGGTTCTCAAAAATGTGCAATATTGTTGCCATGGTCTATTCCCGGTTTTCGACTCCCGAATCTCCATTTGATGGTATGTTCCCATGGGTAGCAAACAATGCCATCGCTACTTCTTTGCAAGCGTTCCGCTATTCTCCGTCTCGAATATGGCAAAAACGGGTTATGCATATCGCCTCTCTCTTTTCTGATCGAGTTTCGCTACAATTACCGAAAGACAACTCAAATACATTGCAGATAACGTGCCCAGGATGGTTTGGCCATTCTGTCTCTCTTGTCAAAAATAACAGGTGGCTTGCACGCGGCAATAGAGGAGAAGGCTGCACTCAGGCCAATTCAGGAATTACGTTCTTCAAAATTGTGAACAAAAAGCGGATGAGCAACTGGCTGCTTTCTCTTGAAACCGCCTTTGGGAAAAGAGCTTCCTACAAAGAAATTAAACAGCTACAAGATACACACCTCTTGACGTACACAACTGCAAAACAGCGCATACAAAATGATTTCACCCAGCAGGCCATCAATCTCTTCAACCAAGAAAATCCAGCCGTTACAGGCCTCAAAAAAATCTACCATCTGGCACAGCCATTTCAGACAAGCCCAAACTGTACATGGGTGGCTGCAAAAATGTCCTTCAAATCCGCGTGTGTGCTTGAATCTTTAGCAGCAGGTCACGATATGCCCTCCGCCCTTAGTTGTGCGAAGCGTGTCTATTCTGCATGGCTGACTCATGACTACAAACACGCCTTTGAACAGCTTGCGAGCGTAGCTTCTCAAACACAAAACAGCCCATTTAATATTGACGATATTTTTCTGCGGGCCATTGTTGCCAATAAAAAAAGAAGACCCGAATTAATCGCACAAGCTATAACCTTAAGACCCGAATTAAAACACTGTCAAGACTCCCGTCACAAGGGATCTTTGCTTCATTATTTGAGCGAAGACGCAGCATCTACGATTGCGGCCATTCGGGCTGGGGTAGATCCCTACCTCATAGATAGCCATGGAAATACTCTTCTAAATTACATTATGTACTACGACAATATTACCCTGTTCTCGGAGCTCATTGAAAAACGAGGCTATCAATTCATACAGGATCAGACAGACAGTAATCTTCTTTTGCAGGCAATTCGCTTCCATGCTGTAAAAATTACAAGCCACCTTCTCTTTACAAAAAAGGTAGATTGCATAGCCAATCAAGCCTATATCCAGGCCAGCAAATCCACACCTCAAATGGCGCCTCTTTTTGCTGCCTATCGTGATAGTCGAAACAGATCGCTTCTCTTTATTGCAAACGATCCCGACATTGCCCAATTTCTCATTGATGGACAGGTCTCGATGGATGCTGTTGATAATCAAGGTGAAAATGCTTTGCATAATTTATCCCGTGCATCTGCTTTTGAATCGCTGGAGCTTGTGCTCAAGGCACTCCCGACTTCTCTTTTCAGCGCTGCCATATCAAAAAAGAATAAATGGGGCTTGACTCCCATGGACTATCTTCTCAGGCTGGCACCTAGCAGCCCCCGAGATCGTATTGCGGCTTTGATGAGTCTAAGTTTTTAGCACTCTCGTCAATTCTCTGCTATATTTTACTTGCGCAATTGCTGGACACTGACGTATAGTAGATCCTTAACCGTCACATTTAAGGAGAAAGACCAATGACAGCCGCTCCAAAAGAAATCATATTTGAAGAAGAAGCACGCCAAAAACTTCTCACCGGCATTAAAAAGCTTGCAGACGTCGTCGCCTTCACCTTAGGCCCCAAAGGACGAAATGTTGGTATCGAAAAGGGCTGGGGCGCACCGACCATCACAAACGACGGAAACAGCATCACGAAAGACGTTGAGCTAAAAAATGTATTTGAAAATATGGGCGTTTCCATTGCTAAAGAAGTCGTAGAAAAGATGAAGCAAAAATGTGGTGATGGCACTACCACAGTCACGCTCCTGCTGCGAGCCCTTGTTGAAAATGGCATCCGCTATATCTCATCAGGCGCAAGCCCCATCGGACTCAAACGCGGCATGGATAAGGCTCTAGAAGCCACACTGCAAGCAATTGAAAAGATGGCCATCGAAATTAAAGACAACAAAGACATCCTCAACGTAGCGAAAGTCTCTGCTTCAGGCAACGAAGAAGTGGGAGCGACAATCACAGAAGCGATCCAAAAAGTAGGACGTAAGGGCGTCATAACAATTGAAGAAGCCAAAGGCACATCAACAACTATCGATGTCGTAGAGGGAATGCAATTTGATCGCGGCTATCTCAGCTCCTATTTTTGCACCAACAACGAAAAAATGATCGTTGAAATGCAAAGACCTTCCATCTTGCTTGTCGACAAGAAAATTGGCTCTGTGCACGAAATTCTTCCCATCCTCCAAGCTATTGCCAGCACAGGCAAGGAGCTTCTCATTATTGCAGAAGATCTTGAAGGAGATGCCTTGACAACACTGGTCGTCAACAAACTTCGCGGCACATTAAAAGTCGCTGCTGTCAAAGCTCCCGGCTTTGGAGATCGCCGCAAAGCGATGATGCAAGACTTGGCAGTGCTCACAGGAGCTACACTGATCACAGAAGATGCAGGCACCGCCCTAAAAGATGCAACAAGTGATGTTCTTGGCTCTGCAGAAAAAATCACCATCACAAAAGATCACACGACCATCATTCACGGCGCTGGTGACAAGAAAGCCCTCGAGGCAAGACTCAAGCAAATAGAAGCAGAAATCAACAACTGCACCTCTAGCTATGATAAAGAAAAGCTCGAAGAGCGTAGGGCAAAATTGAGCGGCGGCGTAGCCGTTATCCGAGTGGGTGCAGCGACTGAGCCAGAGCTCAAACACAAAAAGCAGGCCTTTGAAGATAGCCTCAACTCCACAAAAGCAGCCATTGAAGAAGGTATCGTTTCAGGCGGAGGCACTGCTTTGCTCAGATCAGCAAAAGGCATCTCTCAGCTAAAGCTAGAGGGAGATGAGCTTCTCGGAGCCAAACTGTTTATGCAAGCCTGCGAAGCTCCTCTTCGCCAGATTGCTATCAATGCCGGCATGGATGGCTCTGTCATCCTTGCTGAGGTCAACAAAGCAGGACAAAATGTTGGCTTTAACGCAGCTACAGAAAAGGTAGAAGACCTCATGGCAGCCGGGGTTATTGATCCAGCAAAAGTAATCAAGCATGCTTTGATATTTGCTACCTCCGCCGCAGGCATTGTGATTCTCTCTGAAGCACTCATCGCTGATGCTCAAGAAGATCAAGCCGAACCTGCTGCATAGTCGTTGACAGTCAGGCCACAGAACACCTATGATGATATCGCTCACTAATAAGTGAGCGATATCATTTTAATTATAATAGGAGTTCTATATGCCTTTTTCGCTTCAATCACCCGAGCCAATTCCTGCAGACACCTCTTCTACTACGTTTATCCACAACGATAATCGAACAACCAACCACTATAACATTTTTCCAGAACGACATCCTACGGCAGACATCATTGATGCTGCAAGTCGACTGGTGTTAGGCGCCGCTGCTGCATTTGTAGCTGTCGGAAGCTTTTTCTTTTCGCAGCATCGCTTGTCTACACAAACAGCTGCAGATACGATTTTACAAGCCGTCCGCACCATCACGCAGATCAATAATTAAGTAATTCGAAGACAGTCTCTAAAAACTTGGGCTTGAAACCCAAGTTTTCTTTAAGATTTTCCTTATTTAGAAAAATTCATAAAAAAAGTATAATAACTACTGTCTTTTATTTATGGGTATATGACAGCTCCAACTGTAGTTACATCCACTTCGAGTACGGCTACTTCAAGTACATCTGCTTCAAGCACATCTGCTTCAAGTACATCTGTTTCAAGCGCTCAAACAAAACGTACGCTATTTCTTGCCAATGCCATCCAAGAGCCCTTTATCGCTCTCAACCTCATGCTTGATGTCATTTTGAGCACTCATTTCGGCGCCTCAGCACTACAGCTCTCTCTTCTCATCTCTCTTCGGCCCATACTTGCTGTCTTCGCCTTTTACTGGGGATCAATTCTTCTTTTTAAGCCAGACTTTCTTCGATTCAGCCTTGTAGGAGCCACTGCTCTTGCCACCTCTCTTTTTCTCTTTGCCCCGTTGGTAGACACCATCTGGTACTTCATCATTGCCGAAAGCTGCTTTGTCCTTTTCTGGCGCGCTGCCGCTCCGGCACAAATGGAAATATTAAAAATCAATGTATATCCCGGAGAGCGAGAACAGCTTTTTGCCAAAGCTTTGCGCCTCTCGAGAGGCCTTGGCATCTTGATAGGGCCGCTGCTTGGAATTTTCTTAAAACTCTATCCCACCCTATGGAAGGAGCTCTTTTGCCTGACAGCGGCCTTTTATAGCATCTCTGGATGGATCAAAAGCCGCTTTTATGTACCCCCTACTACTTCTCCCTCTTTTGAAACTACTTGCCTCAAAGAGGTGATTGTCAAACCTTGGCGAGATTCGTGGAAAATACTCAAAACCAACAGAGCCTTTGCGAAATTCCAGATAGGGTTTTTTATAGCAGGCTCTGGGTTGATGTTTGCAAAACCTTCCATTCCAGGGCTACTGACCAGTCTCAACCTTTCATTTTTCCAGATTTTCTCACTTTTCACGCTCCTGGAAGGTCTCGGCTATATTCTCACTTCTACACTGTGGGCAAAGCGGCTCCAGAAGCGCGGTCTTCATGCAACAGCCTGCTTTGTCGTCCTCTGCTTTTCCCTACAGCCGCTCTTGCTGATCATGCCGGCTACCGCCTGCATATTTATGGCCTATT
>CAYOTQ010000014.1:0-14989 GCA_964406915.1 uncultured bacterium | reverse complement strand
TTCGTTGATTTCAGACAAAGAGGCTTCAGACATGGTGATTGCTATGAGACGAACTAGCGAAGGTAATGGCTCTCTTATTCTTGCCAAGCAAGTCCTTTCTTCTGATAACAGCCTCAATGCAAAGCTTGTGTCACTCATTAGCACCAAGCAGACAGCATCAGAAGATTCTTTTGATGATCTTATCATTGAAAATGCTCAAGAAAATTTGACGCCCTTACACAGCCTTTCACTCTTTACAGCAAAGCGCAAGATGTGGAAAGCAAATAATGACTTACTCTCACTCCCCCTCCTCCTGGCAAAGAAACAGGAGATTCAAAGTAAGCTCGAAATTCAAAAATACACAGGACGCAGCACTAGCCATACAAAGCGCAAACTCAATCAGATTTATAGCGAAATTTCAAGGCGTCTGTCTATTTCACTTGCAATTGTTACCTTTACTATCATGGGCGCTGCCTTTGGATGTCAAATAGGACGTCTCCATGCAAGAAGACGTTTTGTCTCAGTCGTCTTTCTAGCAGGTGGGTTCTTGGTTGCTTTTCTTGCGGCCAAAGGAGTTGAAGACAAAGCCCTGCTGGCAAGTTTGCTCTATCTTGTACCCCACGCAATCATTGTCATTGCCTCCATTATAAGACTGCAGCGTATCCAAAAAGGAGTCGAATAATCGTGTATATTTGGAAGCGCTACTTCTACAAAGAGATCATAAGCACATTTGCTTTTCTTCTCTTTTTCTTTTATGCGCTCTATATTTCACTAGACCTTATGGCTCACATCAAAGACCTCAGATCTGGCCACACTTCTTTTTTCACTTGGGTCGTCTACTATTTTTACACCTTCTTCCGGCGTTTGGACATCCTACTACCTTTTACTGTACTGATAGGCTCGATACGGCTGTTGGTAAGTTTTCAGACAAAAAATGAGCTGGTAGCTCTGCTTGCAAGTGGCATTCCCTTGCGCACGTTGCTACGCCCATTTCTGATAGTTGCTCTGGCACTGACAAGCTTTCTCTACGCCAATTTTGAATGGATACTTCCTGTCGCCGTGCCTCAAGCTATCTATATTCAAGAAAACAGTTTCGGCAAGAGAACAATTCTGGAAGAGGAAACACCACTTCGAGAAGTCATGCTCAAAGATGGCTCAAAAATGATCTATCGCTCCTACAATCCCAGACTGAAACAATTTCAAGATGTATTTTGGATTGCTTCATTAGATACTATCTACCACATGAAAGTCCTTGCATGCACTGAAAAAATGCCTGCCGCAAAGCTGGTAGACATCATCACGAGGGATCCTTCTGGAGCCTTGCAAAAGAGCGGCTCTTATGCAGAGCTCAGTCTTGAGCAGATGCAGTTTGATGAAGAGTCGTTGAAAAGCAGCATCACTCCTCCTCGTGATCAGAGTCTGTCGCAGCTTCTTTCGCAAATGATTCTCTATACCTCTTCCACCTCCGATAGAGCCAATGACATTCGCAACAACTTATATTATAAGATCTCCTTTCCTCTTGTATGCTTGCTCGCATTTCTTGCCATTGCCCCTCACTGCATTCGTTTTTCCAGAAATAGGCCTGTATTCATGATCTATTTACTTGGCATTGGCTCTCTTTTTTGCTTTTTTTTGCTATTGCAAGTGGCCTATGTGTTTGGTAAAAACCAAATTATCGCGCCATGGATAGCGATGTTGCTGCCTTGGATGACTTCCTTCTATATATGTGGCATTCGATATGCAAAAATTTGATTTACGCAAGTGGCCAGGATTCCCCCTCAATCGAAAGGAGCCTGCCCTCATTGATCAAATCACTATTGACTCGCGGCGCATTGTCTCTTCCGAAGCTCTCTTTGTTGCCCTAAGTGGAGTGCATGATGATGGACACTCGTTTGTTAGAGCTGCTTTTCGTCAAGGAGCGAAGTACGCTATCGTAAAGCGTGAGTTTGCATCCCACGACCTTCCGGAAGAGCGCCTCATACGTGTTCAAGATCCTCTCAGAGCTTTTCAGCAGATTGCGGCTCTCTATCGCAAGGAGAGAAAAGCCAAGGTAATTGCGATCATAGGCTCGTGCGGCAAGACAATGCTCAAAGACCTTCTCTTTCAATTAATTGCTGACTGCATCCCCTCATGCTGCAGCCCTGGCAGCTTTAATAGCCAAATAGGTGTTGCTTTAAGCTTGCTCAAAATTCACGATCATCACCAGATCGCCCTAATAGAAGCAGGCATTTCTCAAGCGGGCGAAATGGAGCACCTTGCAGAGATGATGCAAGCAGATCACGTCATTCTTACCAACATCGGGAAGCATCGCTTGGGATCATTGGGCAGCAAGCAGCTGCTGCAAAAGGAGATGATGCAGCTTTTTTCTGCTGTTCCAGAGAGTAATTGGTGCCTGCTGCCAAGCCAGACAGCTCCCTCACATGCCAAACACATATGCTGGGATACTTTCGACGCTAGGCTGCCTCATATTGAACGCAGACAGCAGCGGTTTAGCATTACCTTCCCAAATCACTGCAAAACTGTTGGCACTATTCATGAAGGCTTGCCATATGTCTTTGACCTCATCACTATTGCTGTGAAAGCGGCCTATCTGTTGCAAATCACACCGGAACATATCATTCATAAGCTCCTTGAATATGTCCCTGAGCCCATGCGGATTGAAGTGTGGAAATCCTACAACGGCACCACCTTTATCAATGACTGCTATGCTGCAGACCCTATGGCGTGTGATGTTGCCTTGCGTCAGCTTGAGTCTCTAGAAGATTTTCCGAGCAGGTCATCTCGAAAGAAGATTTTTCTCTTTGGCGGGCTGCGCAATGAAGCAGAAAATAGCGATAATGACGCAGCGCGTATCGCACAGTCAATCGCGAAGCATAAAATCGATCTCTTGGTTTTATCTGAGCCTGAGCTAGCATCTTCAATTGTTTCTCATTTGAGCACTCTTTCTTCGAATACAGAAGTGATCGTATGCAAGGATACTAAACAAGCCATCGAGGCAACAAAAAGAAATATTGCCTCTTCAGATGTAGTATTGATTAAAGGAGCGCATAAGATCCCCCAGACCGAGTTACTCAGTGCATTTGAAGATAGCCCTCCAAATAACCAAGTCATCATTAACCTCGCTGTCATTCAATCCAATATCGAAGAAATTCGCGAGAAAATCGGCAAAGATGTCCGGCTGATGGTCATGGTCAAAGCACTAGCCTATGGCACCGATGATGTGCGTATTGCAAAGTTTCTCAAATCTTGCGGCATCGATATCCTTGGAGTCTCATATGTAGATGAGGGTGTGCTGATCAGACAAGCGGGTGTCACACAAAGCATTTTTGTTCTTAACGCTGCAGAATATGAGGCAGCAAAAGCTGTAAAATGGGATTTAGAAGTGGCCGTATCTGAGCTGAGCATTCTTGATTCATTGCAGATGCATGCTAAAGCGCAAAACAAAACGGTCAAAGTCCATCTGCATGTCAATACCGGCATGAATCGTTTTGGATGCAGACCTCAAGATGTTTTGAAAATGGCGCAAAAAATTTGCAGTCTGCCAAATCTTATTTTGGAAGGGATAATGACTCATTTTGCAAGCGCCGATGATCCAGAACAAGATCCCTTTACGATTCAGCAGGCAGCCATTTTACAAACTGCGATCGACACTCTTGAGAATGCTGGCTTTTTTCCCCGTTGGAAACATGCGTGCAATTCAAGTGCGACAATCAGATTTGGCTTTTCTGGATTTAATATGGTACGCATAGGCCTTGCTGCCTATGGCCTACATGCTTCACAAGCCTCCAAACAAAGTCTTCCTTTAAGGCCCGCCATTTCCTTAATTTCTCGTATTGTGGGAATTAACGAATGCCAGCAGGGTGACACCATTAGCTATGGCAGGACCTATACAGTCAATCAAGCAACGGCACGTATTGCCGTATTGCCGATTGGCTATTTTGATGGCCTGCACAGAAACTATAGCGATAAAGGCTACTGCATGATACGCGGCAAAAAAGCGCCCATGTGCGGCAAGATTTGTATGGACTACATGATGGTAGATATTTCCGACATCCCGGATGCTGCCATTGGCGATCAGGCATTGCTCTTTGGAGAAGATGATAGCGGCTCTTATCTTCCTCCAGAAGAGCTTGCGACTCTTGGTGGATCTATTGTCCACGAATTGATGACCTGCCTAGGCCCGCGCATTCGGCGCTGTTTCATTTATGATGAATCTCTACGTTCTCGATAACTAATTATTAATAAAGGTATTTTATGGATCCAACAATTGGCATACGGCACACAGGTCCCTCTGGGGCTTTTCCCATCGCCCCGCGCCCTCAAGAAGGCAGTCGCTTCAGTAACGGTCGTCGATGGGCAGCTGCGGCAGCAATCTCTGTCAGTAGTATTGCTCTTTCGACACTCCTGAGCCCTTATTTCTCACGATCTACTTCGGTTGGAATATGGTTTTTTGGAATTCACGTGACAATGGCGACGCTTTGGCCTATTCTCCCAAGACCGCGGGATTTTACAGAAACAGAATCATTTTTTTCCCATACGCAGCCTTTTGTAGTGCAGCAACTCGGCATTGCTCGTAATCCGCAGCTTGTATTGAAGCTGCTTGTCGAACACTTACAGCGCAATGGTAATCCATCGAAACTTGAGATTAGATTTGCCGGCGAAGCTGGCCTCGATCATGGAGGACTCGGCAGGCAGTGTATTGCTGATCTATTTTCGGCGCTAAGCAGAGAACTTGCAGCAGAAATGAATCAAGAAATGAATCAAGAGATGATTACAGAAATCGGGTCTACAAAGTATCGCAGCACCCTTCCTCTTACATCGGAAGAAGAGCGGACCTACAAGAGAATGGGAACACTCATGATGTTTTGCTTAAACGCCTCTAATGACTATCTAATAGGACCAATTTTTGAGACGGGAATTTATGAAGCCATAAAAGCCTTTCCAGACGCACTCCTTGACACCAATTTTCAAAATCTGCTCGATGATGATGCCTATTTTGAAAGCTTGATGGCTCTCTATGAGGCTGCTTATCGCGATGATGAAAGCGAGCAAAAAACTGTGCAGACGATGAAGAGGTATCTTGAGCCGTGGAACAACGATACCCCTAAAGCCCTGTTGCTAGAACATGCGCTGCCGGAGCATATACGAGAAGGCCATCTCGTTCAAAAAGCCCTCCGCAAACACTTTGTGACCGACTTGTTTGCGCCGGTGCTAGCGCGCCTGCATGCTATTGCACAGGGAATGCGAGACGCTCCATTTCAATCTATCTATAGCTGGAAACACATTAGAGAGATGGATAGCTGCAGACTACAGGAATTACTGCAAGGAACTGTAGAGCCGCGGGTTATAACTGCCAAGCTTGTATTCCGCCAAGTATCTGATGAGAAAAGAGAATGGGTAAAACAGTGGATTGCAACTGCAGATAAGCCGCTACTGAGACAATTTTTACAACTGATATATGGAACACCTTCTATTGGCCAAAAGGAGATCATTATTTGCAACCGGATGGAAAGTAGTGTACGGTTTGAGACTTGCTTTAATACGCTTGTCTTTCCGTTTGATGCAGTCACAAGTCAGCAGGAGTTTACGCTCTATCTGAATGCTGCTATTTCCGGAAAAAAAGATTTTACAATCAACTGACCAATGAAAGCGTCCTCTCTTGAGTTGTTTTCAACTTTCAGTTATGATCAACTGTTTCTACCTTTTCTTATGGAGTTATTTTTTGCATGCGATGGAGGCCATTTTTACTCTATCATACTTTGGCGCTACTGCTTTTTCTCAGCTGGCTCCTGCCTCCTGCCTCTCAGTTATGGCAGCAATTCGATGTTGCTGTCTTTCAGTTTTTAAATAGCAGCGTAGCACATAAGCCTCTTCATCAGATCTTCTGGGCCCTTGCGAATGTAAAAGCGTCTGATCTATTCGGCGCGCTTTTCATGGCCTCCTTTTCGCTCATTTATGTTTGTGAAAACGGCAAAGAAGAAGCCAAACAGCGACTCGCACAATTTTTCTATATCTGTATATGGTGGGAGATTGGCATTTTAATACTCAAAGAAGTGATTTTCAGAATTCTCGTTGCCGTCAACTTCTTGCGCGATAGTCCCTCGCTGCTTTTTGATACGACGATTAAGTTATCAGAGGCAGCTCCATGGCTAAAAATTAAAGACTTTTCCCATTGGAGTTTCCCAGGCGATCACGCTTTTATTATCTTTCAGTGGGCAGCATTTATCGCCTTCTTTTGTGGCTGGCGCTATGGCCTTGTTGCCTATATCTCTTCCATATTCTTCATTGCCCCACGTCTTATTGCCGGCGCTCATTGGGTCTCAGATGCAATTGCAGGCAGTCTGCCGCTGACACTTATTTTCCTCGCATGGGCAACGGCGACTCCTCTTTATGCATGGAGCATGCGGTATCTAAAACGATGTACTACATTTATTCTCGGAAGGTCTTATGCCACAATATGAAAAGCTTGCTGCTCTATCAAAAAGAGCCCACCTCCTCGACGGAATCTCTTCTCTGCTCTCATGGGATCAAGAGACCTATATGCCAGAGATGGCAGATAGTATTCGTGCGGAGCAACGTGAGCTGCTGGCAGAACTTTCGCACACGATAAAAACAAGCAAAGAGTTTGAACAGTGTCTTGCTGCGGCAACAACGAATGAGGGACATCTAAGCGAGATACAAAAAGCAGCTCTTCGTGTATGGAAAAAAGACTTTGATAGAGAAAAAAAGCTGCCGACGAGCTTCGTGCAAGAATTTACATTGCTGACATCAAAAGCAATTCCTGTGTGGCAGCAGGCAAAGATGCAAAATGATTTTGCCTCTTTTGAGCCAACCCTCAATTTAATTGTCAGCATGAATCGCAAAAAAGCGGACTTACTCGGCTACACTGAACACCCATATGACGCTCTTTTGGATGAATATGAGCCAGGCTGTACTACAGCACAAATAGAGAAGATCTTCTCTGAGCTTGCAGCCGCGGTCAAAAAAATCCTCTCTTCGCTGCCAAAAAAACCTGCTGACATAATCGCAATTCCGGCTTCGACTGAAGAGCAGATGCAGCTCTGCCGCTCTGTATTGGAGATGGTAGGCTTTGACTTTAGTTGTGGCAGACTTGACCTATCAGCACACCCTTTTTCTTCAAGCTACCATCCCTATGATAGCCGTTTGACAACACGTGTAGAATCTCATGGTGTCATTACCCAAATCTTGACTGCTCTGCATGAAGTAGGCCACAGTTTTTATGATATGGGAAGGCCAGTTGAGCACCAAGGCACGCCGCTTGGACAAGCAGTTTCATACGGCATTCACGAAAGCCAGTCGCGTTTTTGGGAAACCCGTATTGGCCGCAGCTTGCCATTTTGGCACTATTTCTATCCTATTTTGCAAAAACGCTTTCCTGCAGCATTACAAAAGGTATCTTTAGACAAGTTTTATCGCTCATTAAATCAAGTATTTCCCTCTCTCATACGTACCGATGCGGATGAAGTCACCTATCCTCTGCATGTGATTTTGCGCTTTGAGATAGAAAAAGAACTTATTTCCGGCGCTCTGAATACTAAAGAGCTTCCTGAGCGTTGGAATGCCGGCATGCAGTCGCTACTTGGAATTGCGCCCCCAAATGACACCGTAGGATGTTTGCAAGATATTCATTGGTCGATGGGAGCCTTTGGCTATTTCCCCTCCTATTCTCTTGGCAATATCTACGCTGCGCAGCTCTTTGATGCTTTTGAAAGAGAAATCCCGCATTGGGATGAGCTGGTACGAAACGGTCAGTTTGCCTTCATTAAAGAGTGGCTTGCCAAGAAGGTGTGGCAGCATGGAAGACGCTATGATGGACCGGATCTGATTCGACATAGCACAGGAGCTGCCTTGTCATCAGCTCCCTTTATTACCTATCTGCAGAAAAAGTATACGCATTAAGAACTTTTCTTTTAATGACCTTTAGGCTATTACAGAGTCAAAAGGAGGTTCTCTATGTTTTTTTTAGCAGATATTGCATTCATGCTGGAATTGTTTGGCTTTTGTATGGCCCTGATGCTGATCCATCGAGCAAAAGAAGCAGGCGGGCTTGTACGTACAGCAGGAATTTTGCTGCTGATCGGCTCAGTACTGCTTGCCGGTAGCACTTTCATGGGCGTAAAAGTACGACGTGCCGCTTGTGAAAAAGCATGTGTGAAAAAGCAAAAAACAACCGTCAAAATGGACGAGTAAACGAAATCGACAAAAACGTACAGAGGAAGGGCCCTACGTAGCATTTTCACATGCGACAATGGGCCTTTTCTTGTTGATAGAGTAATGTATGAAGGTGTATATTCGCCCTTCAGCATTTCTCTTAGCAGCTACACACATGACTTCAACCACGATTCACACACTGCCCGATGATTGCCTAAACACTATATTCTTGCATCTTCCACAACACAGCCTCGCGAGCTGTCTACTTGTCTCTTCCAGATGGAATATAGCAGGCATCTGCCTCGTGGATCGCATCAGCGGCATGGCTGAGCGTTGCCTTGCATGGCTCTGCTACAAGGCAGATCAGAGCAGCTGTGAGAAGTATCTATCATTGTTATCTGTATCGATAGGAAGCACATATCTTCTGCGATTGTCCCCTCAGATATCTCAAGAAAAATTTACAGCCATTCATGCAAAACTTCCCCACCTGTTCAATAGAGTCTTTTTCTCCTGTCAAGGCAAAGAACAGATCCCAACATGGGCTTTTCCATTGCTCACAAACACAAGAGAGCTCTATTTTGAAGGATCATGGCTTGACAATCGCCTGATCACTACGTCGCTAAAAGTACTGGCTATAAGACGCGCTGCATGGAATATACAAGGCCTTGAACTGCCTTCACTCGAAAGGCTTTCTCTATTTGATGCACAGGTCAAAACAGATGTAGCAACAAAAGTGCCATCTATAGACCAAGTATCGCTGGCATGGGCAAATGTAGACAGTGATGACTTTCTTATAAACCTGATGACAAAGGCCGTAAAACAGCTGAGTATCAATCCTCTTTCTGAGCCTGCCCAAAACAACCTGACAGAGTATTTCAAGCGCCAGCAGCCCGTTGCTCTTTCTCTTAGGGGCTACATACATCTGCCTTCAGATTTTTATACAAAGACCCTGTTTCCAGAGACGTTGCAAAGACTCGATCTTACCAATACACAAGTGACTTCTGGTGGTTTGAACGCCATTATCGCCTCATGCAAGCAGCTACTGGAGTTACAAGTCAGGTTGGTCGAAGCTGTATTGAGTACAAAAGCCCATTTACAAAAGCTTGAAATACTGCACATTGACCCCTATCTCTTGCCGCAGACACGGCACTATAACATGCAAGAGATGTTTCCGAGCTTGCAAGAACTGTCTATCTATGAAAATCCCTCGATTGGACAAGAAATTGTCTTCATGGCACATGTTATCCCGCCTGCTGGATTGCGAAAGCTGCGATTAAAAAATATTCACATTCTTTCAAATACACTGTGCGGGATGTTTAGACGTTGTAAAGAGCTCAAAGAGATCTCTTTTTGTGTAGTCGAAGACAGGCTATCACAAATCAAGCTGCCCGATACAATATACAAAATTTCGCTCATATCAAACGGCAATATGACCCTTAGCTCTCTGCAAACACTTCTTAAGCAAACGCCACACATTACCAAGCTTCGGATACGTGGCAAGATCCAATACGATAATGGTGAAAAATGGCCTCAAGCTCTTACACACGTCGCTTTTAAAGGCACCGATTATGATGACACACTTTTTTCCTCTGTTATGGCAACAAAAACTCTCAGAGAACTATCGTATAGTGGTGTAAGTGAAAACTTTTCTTCACTTGCATGGCCTTCATCTCTTCAAAGATGCACAATTAAGACAGAGAAAAAGCCGTCAGCAGCACTCCTTCAGCATATTTTTCTTCATTGCCAAGCATTGAAGATAGTGCATGTGAACGCATGTATCACAGTAGAAGATATAAACAGCTATCAACTTCCATATACACTCGAGCGCCTTGTTGTGGCAAAATCACCTGCCGAGGTACAGGAAAAAGTCACAGCAGCTGTCAGAGAAAAATTGCCAACAGCTATCATTGAATTTGCATGAGTGAGGAAATATTTCCTCTTCTGACGCCGACCTACGCTACGTCCCGGATGTAGCATGCCGGTTCGATACGGCATCTACCACCCAACGCTCTAACGGGTAGCTGTTTTTGCAAGAAGAATGGTAAAACCTCTGCACTTCTTGATAAAGCGTCTCTTCACCAAACAAATCAAGAGATTGAGCCATTTTCCCAAGACGCACTCCATAGCCTGTCCAACGCTGCTCGGGCTTGCCATTCACTACCGGTCCGTGAGTCTCCGCATCCCAGCCCCAAGATTTCAAGACAAGCTTTACCCCTTGCCTGTATTTTTGCATAAACTCTTTATCGGCTTTCAATGCGGCCACATCTTCTTGGCTGACGGCAAACGTATCACCATATTGCTGACTTGAACGAGAGACCGGAAACATCCACCAGTCATAATGTGAATACTTTGGAGTAAATCGCTCCCAATCACCGGCTGCAGCCCATGTCTCAAACTGCACTAGCTGCTGGCTGAGTTTGTTCTTAATCAAGTCGGGCTTTGTGGCAAACTGTGATGTCCATAGATGATTCAATGCGCTATTTTGTCCTGTCTGCACAGAAACCTGATGGTCTTTCCAGTTAAAGTAGCTAAAGAGAAGTAAAAATCCTCCAGCAGTCAAAATAGAGAGAGCTACAATGGTCGCAATCGATATTGCTTTACAGACCTCCGAATGCTTCTCTGAGCAAGGGTGAAAAAGAAAATTATATACGCCTTCTAATCGCATATTAAATCAACGGTTGAGGGATTGTCACAACGCTGGAAAGAATCTCTCCATCAAATAATGGGGCAATATGTTCGGTCAAATCGTGATGAAACGCCGTAAAGCCTTTATCTTCAATCTGTTGCTCTATTACATGTATCATGCCTTGGAGTCGATTAAATCGATCTGCAAAAAGCGCACGTCCGCGATAGAAAATCGCCGGTCCATGCAAGAAGAGTTTAAGATACTCCTCTTCTTCAGCAGAAAGAGGACGTCCATTCAACACCTTAAGAGCTAAAAAGAGCTCGCAGCTAGCCGGCATGCCAATATCTATCGCATCCTTGCAAGAAAAGCTTATTGAGGTAGGCTGCAGCCACTCAACTATTTTCAGCTGCATGAAGAGGTAAAAGAGCTCGATAAAGTCCATGCGATTTGTTCGAGAAAGTACATTTTTGCCGCCAAAAAATAGCTGGAGAATGCCGGCTGCTAGCTCTTGCGTAAAGCCGTGAAAGAGTTTTTCCTTTATTTCTGCTGGATAGAAGTAGCCGCTATTTTCGCTCTGCACATGCTCGAGGAGATGCTCGATAAATAGATCAGATTGATTCACCTCTTCATATTCGCCTATTTGATGATAGAAGGTGCTTTCCTTCGTGAGGCTGACGACAGCCAGATTTTTGAAAAACTCTTCTTTCTTTTGAATCTCCTCAAGGGCATGGCATCTGGCAAAATCTTTCCATTGTGTGCGGTCTTGCAAGTTAAAAAGCAGGTGCTTATGTTCAGGGAAGTTCGCTCTCATGTCTCTGAGATAGGCTTTAAACTCTTCAGATACTGCTGCTTTATGAATATACTCTTGAGTACAGGGAGCAGCCATTCGCAATACAGACACTTTCTTGCCCTTGGGGTAGAGATCAAAAAGGCAAACAGGTAAATTTTGAAGCATCCAGGGATCGAATCCAGTAATATCACCTTCATGTAATACCCCGAGGGTAGAAATGAGTGGCACGTGATTGTAGGGGCGCATTGCTTGGGTAAGCGCCTCTTGATCAATCCCCATTTTTGTAGAAATTGTAGGTCCAGCCGTCTCAGTAAACGCCTCTTGTGTGATCATATCCTCCTTACCTCTGATGATCAATCCATTAATAAAATTCTGTCCTTCTTGAGAAATATAGAAGCTCGAAAAGAGCTGCCGGCAGAGGCTTTGGACCAGTTCGATAATTTTAAATGAGAGAGCGTCGTGATCTTTGGGTGGATAGGCAACTATGCGCTGATAATCTGCTGAGGCAAGTGCCATGCGTAAAAATTTCTGGAAGTCATAGAAATATCTACCAGAGCTTTTAATGATTTCTATATGTGAGGCTCCTCGATTGGCTGCCAGCATCAGGGCGAGCAGGCTATTGTAGACTAGCATTGCAAGATCATTGTGCCTTAACTTATGTCCATTTTTCATAAATTGATCGATAAGAGACCAGCAATGGCGCAAAATGCTTCTTGCAAACAGTTGGCATGACAGATCTTTGCATACCTGAAGCTCTATGTTAGCAGATACTTGGTTCGCAGATACTTGCGCTTGCTGGCCAAAATACTCATCAAAGTTGCACACTAGTTTGATATTACGAAGAAGACGTGGATTAAAAAACCGCGAGCCGTCCTCTTTGCGAATCAAAAACAGCTCGTATTCCGAGTCTTTTTTGACACCGTCTAGATCGATGAATAGATGCTCCATGTCAACAGGAGATACCTGCTGTTCTTGTGAGGCTTCTTTTACTACCTGCTGTGGAATCATGTGCATCCATTTTGTCAGTGACTCGTGCACAGCAATAGGCGCAATTTTTTTCTGATAAAAGTAAACAAGCTCTCGAAATTCTTTAGTATCTTTAATCGAAGTATATGGGACCGAAGCACGCTGCGCTCCGACAAAAAGACGATTATACTTGTCGACTTTCTTTGCAGCCTCTCCTACTAGTACCATAATCGTTTTGATACCCTCTACAGATTGATGCTGCACCAGCTTGCCATATTCGCGCTTGTAAAAATACTTGAGATAGTTGAGGATCACGCGGAAGGTGTCGCGCACTACAACCATGACCTTCTCTGCATTCTTGCGGTGAAGCCAATGGACAGTTCGATAAATAATTGGCAACTCTTGCAGCTCGATTTCATGCTTTTCTGCAATTGCAATAGGGCCATCAATTTCTAAATCAGCAATGCTCGTCAATGTCTCTATAGCTTCAACCACATTCAGCTCTGAGTGCTGTCTACTCTCATAATGTGCCATAGCTCCAGCTCCTTATTCCTGATTCCACTACGTTTATTATGTCATTAAAATAATTAATTACACAAAGCAAATATTATAGTTTTAATTTTAAAAAATAGAGATTTTATAATGTCTCATGTGCTAAAATTATGCGAAAATCTCCGGTTGACAATTAAGTCGGTAAATAGATACACTCTCCGGCGGAAGAGTGGCAGAGCGGCCGAATGCGTCTGTCTTGAAAACAGAATTACCAGTGATGGTAACGGGGGTTCGAATCCCTCCTCTTCCGCCATTTTCTTGCTTTATTTTCTCCTCTACGTCTTACCTATCAAAAGGAATTGTAATGACCTCTCAGGCTGTGTTTGATTCTGCATTTCGTGATCATCCACTACGTTTGCGACACTCGTATCCAACAAGCGACTCTTCTAGAGACCAACGCATCACTAGCCTTGCTGCTGCACTCACGGCCGGACTAAAAGAGAAGAAAAAGTTATCTATTGAGGCTGCGGGGAAAATTGCCGCTTTTGTAGAGGATCGTTTTGCAAATCCGCCAAGGGCTACTCAACCAAGGGATGCTCATGCCCAAGTAGAATATTTCAGTACAAACACTACACACTTACAACGCGCACTCCTACTCGATCATACAAACAGACAATTCTTCGTCTTGTCAAAACAATACGGCCGTGACTGGGCGGAAGGGGCAGAGCGAATATTCAGTATCGCGACATTATTTTCCTTCAAAGACACATGCATCGCCTACAAGGAATACGCACATCTATCAAACATTGACAGCAAAGACGTAGCCTCTATTATCAAACAAGCAGAGCTTTCTGAGGAGATCTATCAAGATATTTTTATGATTCACCAACATACGACTGAGGGTGAAAAACAGAAAATTTCGATTATCGAGGAGCTCTATGAAACTAATCTTCAAAAGGCGTTGAAACTCAAAGACCGCCTATTGACAACCTCACAAATCGCCTCTATTTTTGCCCAAGTGGCAAAAACAGTGCTATTTTTACATAACAACGGATACATCCACGGCGATATCAATGTCTCTAATATCTTGATAAAAAATTTGACACAAGAGGCCGTGGTTGCAAAGCTGACAGATTTTGGCTGGACATACCACCTTGATGATGACGATGATGAAGATCGGCAAAAAAGAACCACAGAGAGCTATGGTTCTATCCCCTTTTCTGCGCCTGAGTGGTTTGGAGCTGCGGCGAGCCTACAAGACCCTGTATCTCAAGGAAAAGCAGATGATCTCTTTGCCCTTGGCTGCTCTCTTTATCTCGCGTTATTTCCAGCCCATCTACTTTTGCCCTGGCACCATGAAGTAGATAAAGCCATTGCGCACCCTTCTGACGAAACAAAGAGCCTTGCAAAAAATAAATATCTCACAACTATCGAGACACTGCAACGAGCGATTGTTACAGAAGTTCTTTCAGAGCGAAAAGCGCTTCTAACCACATGTCTGAATTTACTCTCTCTTGATCCTCAAGTAAGGATTTCTTTTCAGGAGCTGTCAGATCTTATCAAATAATGCTCGTCGGCCTTATGGTGACAATCACGCTGTCATCTTGTTTGATTTCGGTCAAACCTACCTTATTGAGTTTATGAAAACATTGGTAGCAATAGGGAGGCCGGGTAACCCACTTGAGATAGGTTGACAGCCGTTTGGTGATCTGCTGAGGATCCAGAAAACCTTGAATTTCGTGGCTATTTTGACCGATCAACTCCTTCAGCTCAGCTACCGATGGGATTACTGTATCCCATCTGTGCCATGTGCGAGGGATCTCGAGCAATTCTGAAAGGTCTCTATCGAAGAATGTGTGAAAGGCAATGAGAGAAAGAGCCTCTGCGATCTCATTTTGCGGCAGATTGTCTAAAAGACCATCTGTCGCAAGAACGATAAGGTCACTCTTAGCGATCTCTTTCGT
>CAYOTQ010000013.1:0-15113 GCA_964406915.1 uncultured bacterium | reverse complement strand
CCAGACAGCGATTTCTCTTTTTGCCCTTTTCAACAAGAGCTTCAATCTGCTCCAACCGCTTCTTAAAAAACTCTTTCGTTATATGCCGCACATGTGCCGCCGTTTCTGCCGACAAACGGCTTGTCTCAGGAAGAAGGGATGAAAAATCAGCTTTCAAAAGCTCCTCTGCTTGCATTCCAAGGTCACGATACGCCGCAAGTTCAGGAGAGTACAGCTGTTGAATAACTGTCATCGATGCTTTTTTTAGATTAGTAATCGCCTGCTTTATCTCATTATCTAGAGCTAGCCGTTGCTCTTGTTGTTCTTGTAGCGAAGCAGAGAACACTTGTTCATACGCCATATCTGTTTTCGCACGTTCAAGATTTGGCGCCTCATCGACTAAAAACTGCTGGACATAGCGTGCGTACAAAAAAGGCGCTACAGAACGCAAATTTTGGCGAAAATTGGCCTCTTTTGCCTCTATCGACTGGCTCATAACAGGCGATCCTTATGATCATTTGCAAAGTAGGGTTCAATGTGGACCATCACCTCACGTACTTGCGGCCAGTCTGTCTGAATTGCCAGACGAACCTTTTGGCTGATCTCATGGGCAACCTCAACACTTAGATGTGGATCGACCTCTATATCTATATCGACATGAGCATCAGGGCCATAATGCTTGATACGAATTTTTTCCGTATCCAGCACCCCTTCCACTTTTTTGGCCGCATTCTCTACTCGCATAAATAGTTCCTTTTCCGGAATCCGATCAAGAATTTGATTCAGATTCTTTTTAGCAGCAAAAAGTCCCATGCCGCACATCAGCAGGGCAATCACTAACGCTCCAATGTGGTCGCATATCCAGCTTATCTGTGGAAAAAGCGCTGCGACCCCTAAAGCAACAAGAGCCAAGAAGCTATTGCAGCTATCTATACGAAAATGAACAGCCTCTGCCATCAGCGCCTCGCTTTTTTCTTTTCTGGCAATTGCTTGTATTTTGCGAAAAGAGAGCTCAAGCAAGATCACCGCCACCAGGGCAAAGAGCCATACACGAGTATCTAATGGAGCTGCCGCGACAGGATTAAAAAGGCCAAAGACCTGTTTGAGTAATAAGCCAAAGCCTGTGACAGATAAAAAAATCCCCAGCTGTAGACCAGCGAGTGGCTCATATCTGCCATGTCCAAAAGGATGATTCGTATCCGGAGGGCGTTCGGCAAGCTTAATAGACAAAATCAAAAGAATACTGGAAACTGCATCAGCAAGAGTAGACAAGCTGTCGAGCAAAAGCGCTTGACTGCCAAAGAGAAAAAAACCTGCTAATTCAATCAATACAATCGACATGCGAAGCGAAATGCCCAGGGTCGCTACACGGATTAAATTGGAACTACGCTCTTTTCGTGCTTGTAAGATCGTCTCTGGTAAGGGTAGTGGATTTGGAAATCCCATACGCGCCCCTTTTTTAACCACTTTTAATTTTAAAAAATCTTTTTGTGTTTTGTGCAGTTGCATGGGCAAGGTCGTCAAAGCAAATGCCTCTATATCCAGCTACATACTGCGCCGTCTGTCGTAAAAATGCCGGTTCATTTTTCTTTCCTCGAAATCCTTGCGGAGCAAGATATGGCGAGTCCGTTTCAAGCAATAACTGCTCGAGGGGAATAGACGCAGCTACGCGTTGCAGTTCACTATTTTTAGGATACGTGACGCAGCCGCTCAACGAAATATACCATCCCCGAGCTATCGCCTCTTGAGCTTCCTGCAAGCTGCCCGTGAAACAGTGCAGCATCACATCTGGAGACTCTTTGCAACGAGCACTCTCTTCGTCTAAAATTGCAAAAAGATCAGCAAAGGCATCTCTGCAATGAATGACAATTGGCAATTTCATCTGGCAAGCCAGCCGATAAAACTGACGCAGCAGAGCTTGCTGTTTGTCTCTTGGAGCATGCTCATAGTAATAGTCAAGCCCTGTTTCTCCTATGGCAAACAACTTGCCTTCTCCTGCACAACGAGAAATATAGGCAAAAAATGGCTCTTGATCCTCTTTTGCAGCATCATGAGGGGTAATTGCCGCAATAGTACACACTTGAGGATTTTGAGAGCTGCTGGCCAGAACAAGCCCTCTTTGCAGATCATCAAGAGAGCAGCAGACATTGATAATGGCTTCAAGACAGGCTTCTTGGGCACGCTTCAGCAGATTGGCAATGTCCGGATTCTCTTCTCCTGTCAAATGCGCATGGGCATCAATTAGCATGGCTATCAACAGCTTGCGATTGAGGCTCAAAAGAGGCCCACTGAAGTGCTTCAATTACGATTTCAGGAGTCAAAATCTCTGGAAGCACCTTGGGGGCTACATTGGGATTGCCGCTATAAACCACAGCCAGCGGCACACCATTTCGACCCATTTTGCGAATATACGCGGTGATTGTCTCGTCATTCATCGTCCAGTCTGCCTCCACCTTCGTCACTCCATATTGAACGAAAGCTTGTCTGACTTTTTCGAGCTCTAAAACAGCGTGATTGGCCTGGCATGTGAGGCACCATTTTGCCGTTACATAGACAAATACAGGAACACGCTGCTGCAGAAGCCTATCGAGAAATGATTGAGAAAATGGCCTCCACTGTCTTCCTACAACCTGAGACTCTTCTTTTACAAGCTTGGGCTTTTCTGTTGTTCCCATGCGGCCTTCTCGAACATTCGACACAAGAAGATAAGAGCCATAGAGGACTACCAGCAGAGCGATGACTTTTGCAATCGTACGCACACGTTTTGAACGATCAACCCCTCCCCAAGTACCATATATCCAGGTACCAAATGCAATGACAAAGAGCGTCGTCAGCATAGTGAGCACTGAGAGATTGTCTGTTTGCGCATCTAACACCCATGTAAGCCACAATACTGTAGCGAGCATGAAAAAGCCCATGAGCTGCTTAAAAGTAACCATCCAACGACCTGGACGCGGAAGCAGCCTTCCAAGGCTCGGAAAGAGACAGAGCAACAAAAAGGGCAGAGACATGCCTGCACCGAGCGCTGTAAACATCGAAACGGAATACACAGGCTCAAGCGTAGCTGCATATCCAATTGCAGAGCCAAGTAGAGGCCCTGTGCAAGGACTTGCCACAAACGTTGCCAACACTCCGCTGAAAAAGGACCCTAGATAAGAGGGATGCTGCCGCTCTTCTGGATGTGATGATTGAAATGAATACTCCAGGTTCCCTGCTTTAGAGGCAAGGGAGGGCAAAAATTCAAATACTCCAAAAAGACTCATGCCAAAGATAAAGAGTACGATCAATAGTGCTACTACAAACAGGGGCTCTTGCAGTTGAAATCCCCAGCCTACGACTTTTCCAAAAGATTGTAAAAAGTAGATAGCGCCAGAAAGAAGCCAAAATGAGGAGATGACACCAAAAGAGTAGAGCAGGCCATGTTTTGCAGCCTTCAGCCTGCTTTGACCTTGGAGCTGTACAAAATGAAGCATTTTTAAGCTAATGACTGGAAGGACGCATGGCATTACATTCAAAATAAGCCCGCCAAAAAATGCCAACACCAAAATAGTGAAGAACTCTGAGTGAAGAAAGTGGCTGAGGGCATTTGAAAGCTTACGATACCACATTTGCTCTTCTAGGGCCTCTATAGAGGTTACTTGAGGCGCCTTTTTCTCAAAAGCAGTAGAGTGAGAGGTTGCTTCAGACTTAAATGGAATGATAATATTCCAAGAAAGCACATGATCTTTTTCCTGAACAACAAGAACTCCCTTGATAGGAAGTGCAGCCTCATTTTTGGCAAGCTGTTCACTAAATACACGAGCTATTAATGTGCGACTGTCGAGAGACACCTCCCAGGTAGGCAAACGCTGGACATCAAAGTAATTTTGCTCTTCAGGAAAAAACAGCACCTTGGAGACATGGTCAAACTGTCCTTCACGGGAAATGCGTATTTCAATATTTCCATCTTTTATCGTCGATTGTGTCTGCAGCACGTCCAGTGGAAGCATTGCTCGCGCTGTGTGGAAGAGTGCCGCTCTTGCCGAATCGATAGGAAGTTTTCTGTAGCTCACCTGTAATGGAATTGTAAAAAACGCATCACCTGGCACACAAGAGGTACTGCATCCAAGCCAATGCACTTCGGCCTTCACATGAATTGTCGATCCTTCTACAAGATCCTCTGGAGGGTACAGAGGAACTAAAATTGACAGCTGTTTGGCATATCCGAAAACGACCGTCTTTTCAATTTCATATCTTTCAGGAGCCGGCCAGAGAGCGTCTCCTACACGAAAACCTTGAGGCAATTTCCAGGAAATTGAGGGAGCAGCCCCCACTTCTCCTGGATTTTTCCAGTACAGATGCCACTCTGGTCCAATGTCAAATTGCACACACATCCAAAGAGGCTGCCCTGGAAGAATATTTTTTGACTCTGGATAGATCTTTACGGCAACGACCTCGTCATTTGATGAAGTATATGGCTCAACAGAGTTGTCATCCAAATCGCTTATGGCAAAAATCGCACCCTGCAGACACCCTATGAGAACAAAAAGCATTCCGATCCAACGTCTCATCATATCAGCCCTCTACTGCTATTTCTTTTTCCATTGCCTGTTCCATATCCTTGCATGCAAATGTATAACTTGCTACTTTTTATATTGTACCAGGAATTAATCCATGATTTCATTTTTCATTCTCGAAGGCAATCCTTTTTTCGACGCATACGCCGAATCAGACCTTCTCGGCAAGATAATCTTTATGACATTAGTCCTCTTATCTGTTGTCAGCTGGAGCGTACTCCTACACAAAGTACGACTGACCAAACAAGTGAAAAAATGTTCTCACTCATTTAGAAAGCAATTTTTTGAATCTAAGGCAGAACCTCTTCAGATTGAATATCTACATTCGGACTACCCTAATGCCTTCGGTATCATACACGAGGTGCTGAAAAACAAATCTCTTGAAATTCTCAAAAAAAATAGCGACAACTCTCTATCAACTGCAGATATTGCCTTGCTAGATACCCACGCATCATCTGCCATTGCCTCTCTGACAAAATATCTAGAAAAGAACCTCTACGTCCTTTCTTCAATCGTCACACTAGCCCCCTTTTTAGGATTGCTAGGAACTGTCTATGGTATTTTAATGACCTTTACTGAATTAAAGAGCTCTCCCATGAGTGGTTCGAACCAGGCGATGTTGGGTGGACTTTCTCTGGCTCTTGCCACCACTGTTTTAGGATTGATTGATGCAATCCCAGCACTGATTGGTTATAACTATCTGAAAAATGTGGTGCATGATTTTGAAACAGACATGCAGCGCTTTGCTACAGACGTACTTTCTTCTGTTGAACTTCAATATCGAAAAACTGACGATTAATTATATGGCAAGGCGCGGACTTCTTCTACGAAACAGCACGACTCCACAAGAGCCTGCCATCAACATCACTCCTCTTGTCGATGTAGTATTTGTAATCCTTATTGCCTTTATGGTGATTGCACCGCTTTTGGAGCTGGATCGAATAGAACTTGCCTCTGGAGATGCCGCTCCATCGCATCTGCCTGTGCGATTTGATGATGCAAGTGCGATACAAATATATGTTCATGAAGACAATCAAATTGTGTTCAATGAACAGCCGATAGAGCTACATGAGCTCTGCAGGCTCGTACGAGCAGAAAGAGCACGATTTCCTCAAGCCAGAGTCCAACTCTTCCATCATAAAAAAGCGCACTTTGGCACCTATCAGAGCGTGAAAAACGCTTTGGAGACCGCTGGCTGTACAGAGATGGATGTAGTTCTGCTCCCTTCGTAAGAGGTATGTATCAAGGTGTGTATCGATGTATTGGCATGAAGAACAACAATCTCAAGCAAATTGGCGTCTGCAATGGCGTCTACAAGCCTATGTTCTTGCCTTGCATGCGTCTTTTTTCTGCCTTTTGGCAATAAGCCCCTATACGCACATGCTCAAACCTCCTCCTCGCAAGCTGGTCGTCCACACAGTCTCCCTGTCACCTGCCGTCATTTCAAAACCAATTGAAGCGCCTGCACAAATTGTACAAGAAAGAGCACGAGAGATGCCTCAAGAGATCTTACAAGAGATGCATCAAGAGATGCCAGCACCACCTCCGAAAGAAAAAGCAGCTCCCCAGTCACCTATTGAACCTACTGCAGCTATACAGGAAGCTCCCAAAAAAGAAGAGCCAAAGCCAATTATTCCATCACCACCCAAACCTAAGCTCAAACCTGAAATAAAACCTCAATCAAAGCCGCAACCAAAACCAACTATCAAAAAGCAACCGGTTCCAGTGCCAAAGCCTACAGCAAAGCCGAAGCCCAAGCCAACAGTTGTAGATCAAAAAAAGCGCCAAAAAGAGACAAAATCACAACAAGACAACATCAAACAAGAGAAGTTAAAGCAAGAAAAAGAAAAGCAAGCCCGCCTCGACAAGGAAAAGAAACAACAAGAACAACTGAGACAAGAAAAGCTGAAACAAGAAAAGTTGCGGCAAGAAAAAATCAAACAAGAAAAAATTAAACAAGAAAAAATCAAGCAAGAAGAAGCCAAAAAAGCCGCCATGATTTCAGACGCTCTTGCTTCGCTGAATCGCACCGACTCCCTATCAAAACAAAAAGCCGTGCAAAATAGCGCCAAAAGTAGAGCGGCCCTCAACTCCGGTCCCTCACAAATTCAAACCCTTTCTTCAGACTCCCTCATTGCTTTTGAATGCGATCAAGAAGAGAGTTTTTCTGCAAAAGAAAAGAGCTACTATGACGAGCTGATTCGCCGGCTCAAGCTCTACTTAAAACTTCCAGAATATAGCGAGGTAAAACTCGAGCTTACCCTTGCTCGTTCAGGAAAAGTCACTCGTGTCAAGTGCGTAAAGTCCAAAAGCCAAAAAAATATAAGTTATCTTGAAAAAACAATCCCATCTTTGGTATTTCCACCCTTTGGAAACAATTTTCCCAATGAAAAAGAACACCTATTTCGGATACGTTTAGTAAATACAGAAATCAATTATTAGGAACCTATGCGCTATATTCTATTCTCTCTCTTTGTATGTTGCTTTGCACACCCCGTCGTATACGCTGCTACAGAAGAGGAAATTGTGGTACGTCTCTCCGGAGATACCCCCTTGCTGCCTCTATACCTTTCACCCGCAGCAGCATCAGACCCTCTGCATACTCTTCGTGAAGTACTTGCGTTTGACTTGAATAACAACGGTATGACACGAGTGCTTTCTGGACAAGAAAGCGCCTCACGTCAATCTCTCAAAGGACAAGAGAGCTTTGACGCCCCTCTAGACTTTCAAAAACTTAAGGTAGACAATGTGTTTTATCTGGTAAAACTCCAGCTAAAAGACAATCAACTTGCCGCAAAAGTCATCTCAGTAAGCAACCAAACAGGCCACACCATAGAGGCGATTGCCCTCACTGGAGTTGCCAATCAAGATCGCAAGACGATTCACAAGCTTGCAGATGCTATCCATAAGGTACTCTTTGGCAAAGAAGGTATTGCCTCCTGCCGTATTTTGTACTGCGTCAAGAAAAAATCTGGTTCTACATGGGTATCAGAAGTCTTTGAATCTGATTATGATGGGCATAATATCCAGCAGATGACACGTGATAATTCATACTGCGCCACTCCCCTGTATGTGCCTGGAAGTAATGGGGCCAAGAGTAGCTCGTTTCTCTATGTCTCATACAAAATCGGCCAGCCAAAAATATATGCATCTCCACGCTCCGTCTTTCAGCCCACACGCGTCTCTTCTCTTCGAGGCAACCAAGTGACGCCGTCAATGAGCCGAGACCAGTCTCTCATCGCGTTTGCTTGCGACACGACAGGAAAAGCTGACATCTTTATCCAACCTTTTGCTACGGGAAAACCTCCTCAACAAATTTTTGCAGCAAAAGCTGCCGCCAATGCCTCTCCCACTTTTTCTCCAAACGGCAAACAAATTGCCTTTGTCTCTAATAAAGATGGCTCGCCAAAGATCTATTTGCTCGACATCCCGCCCCCAGGGAAGAAGCTGTCAGACATGCGCGTGACACTGCTCTCTAAACGTTGTCGCGAAAATAGCGCACCAGTCTGGTCGCCTGACGGCAAAAAACTGGCCTACTGCAGCCGCACTTCTGGGCCGAGGCAAATTTGGATCTATGACTTTGAGACAAAAACTGAAAGGCAGCTCACTGATGGCTCTTCTGATAAGGAAAATCCGTCATGGGCATCCAATAGCTTGCATCTCCTATTTAATGCAACGGATAGTCATGGCACTCAACTATATATGCTCAATCTTAACCAGCCAAAAGCTGTTGCTATCACGGCAGGTCCAGGAGCCAAGCAATTTCCCTGCTGGGAGCCAAAAAATCTTTAGAAAGCACCGATGTAACAAACCTGTGGATTTTTGAAAGCAGATAATTGCACCTTATGATACACTCGCCCCAATTTGGTAAATTTTTCGAGGCATCCGTATGACAAGGCTTTTTGCAAGTATTTATCTTCTGTTAATTGTTTTTGCTCTTCCTTCATGCCACCGCTCTTCTGAGGATGTGTGGAACGACACACAATCTGCCGGCAGACACGTCTCTAGAGGCGCAAAGACTCTGCTTGGATTTCACGGGGAATCAAGACAGATCAATTCCGCTGATGAATTTGGAGCAACTCCTGCCCAAAAGTCGCCAGGAACAGATTACGTCGCTCTTTCAGATGATCCAAACATCTCTTTCGGCCAAGAAGAAGCCCTGATGCAGGCAAAAGAGACTCCTGGCGAAGAAGGCAGCTCTATTCCTGGCATTGAGGCCTTTTCTGATCCTTCTCTCGATCCAGCCCTTGCCGAAATATTCAAGAATGTCCACTTTGAGTACAACAGCAGCCTGATTAAAGGAAATGAGAACTTGCAGATCATCTCTTCGGTGAGCGACTGGATGAAAAGTCATCCTAACGCCTACATTTTTGTAGAAGGTCATTGCGATAGCCGTGGACCTGCCGCATATAACTTTGCTCTTGGTGCCAACCGCAGCCAGGCTGTACGTAATTTATTGATACAAGAAGGTGTCGACCACGATCATGTATTCACAATTTCTTATGGAAAAGAGCGCCCACTTCTTGAAGGTGAAGGGGAAGAAATTTGGCAAGCAAACCGCCGCGGGCAATTTAAAGTGTATGAGAAAAATTAACTTTTTCTTGCTGAAATTCGTTGTATTAGCGAGCTGCAGCCTCCTTACAGCCGATCCAGTGCCTGTGCCAAAAGCTATCCAAATGCTGGATCACAAGATATCGGCACTGGACCAAGAATTTGCCACCCTGCAGCAGCGTTTTGAAAATCAAGATCAGATCCTGACTAGTATGCAAAGCGAAGTCATGGCGTTGATCAAAGCCACAAAAGAGAGCAATTCAAAAACCCTGAATTCAGCAGAAAATCGCCTAAAGGTGATGGAAAAAAATCTCGAAAAATTGGTGCAGGATCTCAAGCAATTCAAAAAACATGCGAATGAAACATCCTCTCTTCTTACTGAAATACAGCGCACCATCCAGAAGCAAGAAGAGATTGGCAAGCTTCAATCAGAGCAGATCAAAGACCTGGAGTCTGCCATGCGGCTTCTTGCAACAGCTATGCAAGGCGGCAAAAAGGAAGCGAGTAGCGCCAGCAGTTACTCAGTCAAGGCTGGAGATACGCTTGAAAAAATTGCCAAAGAGCATAAAACCACTGCAGAAGCTATCAAGCAGCTCAATGAGCTTCACAAAGATACTATTTTCCCCGGCCAGAAATTGCAAATTCCATAACAGAGGGTAAGTAAGGACATACCATGAAAATAGGGATGTTTGACTCAGGAGTTGGCGGACTTACCGTTTTAAAGGAATTTATTAATTTATTTCCCGAACAATCCTATGTCTATTTCGGAGATACCGCTCGCTTTCCCTATGGAAGCAAGAGTAAAGAGACTATCATACGCTATAGCATTGAAAGTGCTATTTTTTTGATGCAGCAGGGTGTAGATCTCTTAGTGGTTGCATGTGGAACCGCCACCTCTCAAGCACTCCATCAGCTGACTAAGCTCTTTTCTATACCGGTGGTTGGAGTGATTGAACCTACCGTCCAGCAGGTGATTCGCACAACGAAGACAAAGCGAATTGGCATTATTGCGACCAGAGGCACTGTACGATCAAAAGTGTATCAAGCAGAGATTGCCAAACACTTAGAGGGAGCTTCAGTATTTTCACAAGCATGCCCACTGCTGGTTTCATTGATTGAGGAGCAGGTATCTCAGCCGCATCTTATTCGCCTGGTGATTAAAGAAGCGCTTGCCCCACTCAAAAAACAGAAGGTAGATACCCTCGTGCTTGGCAGCACGCACTACCCGCTGCTTACTTCTTTTATTCAAGAAGAGATGGGGCCAGATGTAACACTCATCAATCAAGGGCAAGCATGTGCACAAAGCCTGCAGCATCCCTGTAGCTCAACTAGAGCACCGGCAACCCCTACACGTCAATTTTTTGTCTCTGACGACCCTCCACGCTTCAGAGCTACAGGCGAGGCATTCTTGGGTTTTGCGATGCCTACTGTGCAAAAAATCACTCTTCCTTAACCACCCTTTCTTAATCTTAATCACTCTTCCTGAATCACACTCTTGCAACTACCCCAGCGCCTGCAAAATTGCTATTGTTTTTTTTGCACAAGATCTCTACAGTGCAAAAAGTGAGCCACCAATCATGTCTATTGAAAAAAAAGGTACTGACATTTTCTCCTCGTTGGAAAGAGATGCTGAAAGCGCAGCTGTCACCGTACCCGATGACAGCCAACAAAGCATCCGAGAAGATGGAGAGCAACCTTCCTTTTTAAGGCTCCCATTTTTTCAATGGAAAGCCTTTTTTATTTTTCTTGGTATCTCCCTTGGTATTGTAGGACATTGGCTGAGTACTTCTGAGCTCTTTAATATCCCAAGCGATATTGCCAGCTCCCGCAAGCGTTTTTTCCAAGCAAAAGAAGGCTATTTTTCCAATCAAATCTACTGGGATGCCAAGCAGCAGCATTTTGTCGATTATGTCAAACAAGAGCTTGCACATGGCGATGAGCAGCTCTTGCTCCAGAGGCTACAAGAAACTCCTGGTGAAATCTTGATCTCATTTTTACTACAAAAAATTTATCACGATATTCACAGAATTGATCAAGTGACCATTTTTCCACGTGAAGGAGCTCCCTGTTTACTTGTAATCACCAAACCAGAACCGGGAATTTGGCCCCTTAATATCATGCTCTCTCTTGAACTTGAAGTAAAAATCCATGCGCATAGATTTTCTCTCAGTATTTCCAGACTACGCCGCGGGGCGCAAGATGTGGCATTAAATTTGAGCTGGGCCTACTTCGGGCCTGAACTTAAGAGTATAAGACAGCTAGAGACTCCAACAAAAGAACCCCTTATTCTCCTTTCAACCTCCGATCGGAGTCCTCATTACTCCAATAGGTTTCTGTGATAGAGCAAAAGCGAGAAGCCCTCGAAGGGCGCATCAAAAAAAAGCTAGCCTCATTTGAGAAGGCAGAAAAAAAAGCCTCGAAATCACTTCTTGAAGGCAAGAGCCATGAGGAAGCACTACATATTGCTGAACTAGTAAAAGCCAATTTCTCAAAACTTAAGCGAGGCATTTCAGAACTCCATGTCCAGGATTGGAGTCAAGATATGAAGACTGTATGTATCCCTCTAGATCCGACGGCCTCTCCTAAAGAGATGCTAGAGGCTCTTTTTACCAAAAGCCAAAAACTCAAACGCTCTGTCACAGCTTTGGAGCAGTATCTTGAACGACTGCAACATGAAAAGCAGAAATGGCTTGCTGCTTTGAATCGACTGTTTATTGCCACCACAGAAGAAGATTTAGAGCTGTTGCAACAAGAGTTATTTATTGATAAAAGATCGAATTCAGGATCAAAAGAGGGAAAGCCTCAACCTGCCACAGCATCTGCCTATCGTCACTTCTTTTCAGAATCTGGCTTTGAAATACTTGTAGGAAAGAATAGCGCAAGCAACCACTCGTTGACCTTTCAAGTCGCTCGAGGCTCAGACATATGGCTACACGCTCATGCTGCCAGTGGAGCACATGTTCTCATTAAACGCAAAAACGCACCTCAGGTAGATCATCAAGCCATGCAAGATGCCCTGCAGCTGGCTGTTTACTTCAGCAAAGGTCGTATGCAGCAACACAGCGTGCACGAGGTGATTGTGACTGAAAAAAAATATGTCTCACGTCTGGCAAAGGCTCCAAAAGGCAAGGTCATGGTTTCAAAACATGAAATTGTCTCGGTAATTGCCGACAAAGCGCATGTGGAAAGAATCAAAGCACGTAATCACTCTATTAAGTAACGTTTGACAAAACTATCTAGTCGTCAGTGCGAAAGCGGTAGCCAACGCCTCTGACAGTCTCTATGTAATCAAATCGCGGCCCCAATTTTTTACGCAGAGCAGCAATATGCACATCAATATTGCGATCCACAACAAAAGCGTCATCATTTTGCAAGTCATCAAGCAACTGATTTCGCGTCAGCACCTTTCCTTTACTCCCAGCAAGACGGCGCAATATCCCAAATTCCGATAAAGTCAGCGAAACAAGCTTGTCTTTCTTTTTCACAAGATATTGCTCAAAATCTATTTGGTAGTCTCCGAAGACCACACTCTTGGCCTGTCCTATCTCTTCACGCAAGCGTCGGAGCAGAGCGTTAATCCGTGAAAAAAGAACGCGTGGAGAAAAGGGCTTTGTTACATAATCATCTGCTCCTAACTCCAAGCCAAGAACAACATCCGTCTCTTCACTTTTTGCAGACAACATGATGATCGGAATGTGTTTGAGAAGAGAATGTACTTTGATTTTTCGACAGACATCCAGGCCATTTTGTCCAGGAAGCATGATGTCAAGAATGACAAGATCCGGTTTTTCACGCTCTATCAGCTCATACCCATTCAACCCATCTGTTGCGACAAACAGTTTGTATCCAGAAAGCTCTGCCTGCATGGAAATTAAATCTGCAATATCGTCCTCATCTTCGATCAACACAATTTTCGACTTGTGCATGATTCCACCTTATCCAAAGTTTGCATTTATTATGAAACAAGCATTCTTTTTGACCAAAGAGGGAAATTCGTGTATCATAAAAGACCAATTTTGTTTTTAGGAATGTCCATGTTTTCTGTTGCTCTTCTTTATGCACTTTTTGCAAGTGTCTTTACCGCATCAAAGCAAGCTCTTGAATATGCCTCTCCATTTTTCCTTGTGGGAACCAGAATGCTATTGTCAGCCATACTGATGCTGAGCTTTCATGCTCTGGTGCAAAAAAAATCGATTGCCATTAAAAAAGGCACATTCGCAAGAGTGTTGAAGCTCGCCATTTTTAACATCTATCTTACAAACGTATTTGAATTTTGGGGCTTGCAGTATTTAACCTCCTTCAAAACATGCTTCATCTACAGTCTTTCACCCTTCTTATCTGCTTTTCTCTCGTATTTTATTTTCTCTGAGATTATGACACTAAAAAAATGGAGAGGTCTCTTGGTTGGCTTCGGAGGATTTTTACCCATATTGATCAGCAAAACAACCCAAGAAGAGATGGGCGGACAGCTTTGGATTTTCTCATGGGCAGAACTTGCTGTCGTTATGGCAGCTATCTGCTCCGTCTATGGATGGATTTTACTCAAACAGCTGGTCTGCGAGGATGGCTACTCGCCATTTACTGCCAACGGGCTCTCAATGCTACTGGGCGGAGGTATAGCAATCACCCATTCACTCTTTGTAGATAGCTGGCATCCCACTCCTGTCACCCAATTTTTGCCATTTTTTGAATGTACCCTCTTTTTAATTTTGGTCTCCAATTGCATTTGCTACAACCTGTACGGCTTTTTGCTGAAACGCTTTTCAGCTACCTTTATGGCATTTGCCGGCCTGAGCACGCCTCTTTTTTCAGCGATCTTTGGCTGGCTCTTTCATTCTGAAGTACCTACACTGAGTTTCTATATCTCCTTTATCATTGTATCCTGCGGTCTTCTTCTCTTCTACCAAGAGGAACTCAAAGCCCGTACCACTCTCCTAACTGGAGCGAAATGAGCGCCAACAAACTAGACTCTCTCATTTCCGATACGCTGCTACAGTGCCAACAGCAAATGAGGCGCAGCGGCAGATTCCATATGGCATTTTGGACAGGCGCTCTCATAGCGTTGCTGCTCTTTTTATTCTTTTTTTCCTCGCTTGCAGAGTCGTTTCTTATTGCCATTGCCATCGCCTGCTTTTTTTTCGTCTGCGTAATCTATTTTGTGTTAAGGCTCTATTTTTACGAACAAAAGCCAAGGCAGTTTATCGCTATTCGAGATCAGTATCTAGCGGCCTGTAGGCGCCTATTGGATAGTGATGGCCTATCTCTTGCCCAGGCAGCCGAGCACGCAGCGCAGCGTCTTGACTGGAAAAGCTTTTCTTCCGCTCTTAGCATCCGTGTGCCACAACCCTTTCAGAAAAATCTGATTCAAACTCTGATTCAAGAACAGCTTGATCGGCTTTCCCACGCTCTCTACTGGAAAGATGTGCATTACGTAAAGGAGCTCTTTTTACTCGCCTCTACAAACGCCTGCCTTCAGCGGGTAAAGCAAGCACCCACAACAATAGAGGCACATACTGCCCTTGCCAGCGCCTACACAACGCTTGCCTCTCATTATAGCCTATCCCCCAACTGCACAGAAAAATTCAAGCAAAGTGCCCAGAGAGCCATTGAAGAGCTCAACATTCTCAAAGAGTACGAGCCAAATAGCGCCTGGGTATACAAACAACTCGCACTAAACTTTCAAGCACTCAAAATGCCTTTGCAAGAACTGCAGGCGTATGAAACCTATACACAGCTCTGCCCTACGGATCTCGAAGCACTCGTGACTTTGGGAACGCTCTATTTCCAACAAGGGATCAATAGCAAGGGTTTGAAGATCTATGAAAGGCTCCGTGTACAAAATCCCTCTCTTGCCAATACCCTGATCCATCATTATGGTGCTTGGCATCCTATCGACATATGAAAATTATTGCTGGTGAATTTCGCAGCAGACTGCTTGTCTGCCCTAAAGGCATGCATACTCGCCCTACAACAAGCCAGGTGCGCGCTTGCGTGTTCAATATCTGTCAAACAATAGTAGAAGGCGCC
>CAYOTQ010000012.1:0-15366 GCA_964406915.1 uncultured bacterium | reverse complement strand
GGATTCCATCACCGTTGCCGCCATGATATTTTTTACCCTCACACACTGCTTTCCAAGAGTCTTTACCAACACTTCCTGTTCCCCATTGACAGCATCCGCTCCAAAAGCAATCACCTTCTCTTGAGCGCAAGTGATCAATGCTACCCCTTCTTCATTCTTTTGCTTGCCGGGAAGACCCAAAAGATCTGCAAGATGCATAAATGCAAGAGGCTGATTGTCCACAATAAGAGTCTGCCGATTTTCCACACTCTTTATATCGCCCTGTTTTACGCGAATGACACGTAGTACATTGTGGGTGGGCATGATAAATTCACTATTTGCAACGGTAATTTGAATTCCACGAAATGTCGCAAGAGTCAGAGGAAGATGAAGAGTAAAACTTGTGCCCTTATCCTTCTCTGTAGACACGTGCACACGTCCGCCTAATTTATCAACTTTCTCCGCAACGATACCAAGACCAAGTCCACGTCCTGACAGTTCTGTAATGATTGGACTTGTGGAAATACCTGAGTGAAAGGCGAGTTGGATAACCTCTTCATCACCCATTTTTTCTGCCTCTTTTTCTGACACAACCTTGTGCTGGATTGCTTTTCGCTTGATCTCATGTAAGTTGAGACCTCTCCCATCGTCAGTTACGAAAAGCTCTACACTTCCATTGCTTTCCAGGGCTTTTATCTGAATTGTTCCGCTTGCAGACTTTCCTTTCTGCTTTCTTTCTTCTGGAGACTCGATACCATGATCAATACAGTTGCGCAAGAGATGAATGAGAGGATCTTTTATCTCCTCCAAAATCCGTCTATCCACTTCGATGTCGCCGCCTTGAAATTCTACCCGTATTTCTTTGTTCAGCTCACTGGCAATATCGCGAATCATCCTTGGCAGCGCCTCAAACAATGTCTGCAAAGGCTGCATAAGCAGCTTCTTCATATCTTCCATCAGAGAGTCAATCAACGTTGTCACAAAATTGGCATTTTGCACTGAAGAGAGATATTCTTGGCTCAGCTCTTCTATTGCAAACTTCGATTTGAGCTCTTTCAGACGTGCTGTCTGTTGTTGAAAGATCAGTTTGACCATAAGCATCTCTTCTACCTGCTGAAAGAGAAGATTCAGCTTCTGCACACCCACCCGTATCGTTTTTTCTGTAGGCTGCGGGATGGATGATGAAGGAGTAACAGCAGCAGCCACCTCTAGCTTTTGCTCAGCAGCTGGCATCTCAGAAGTGTGCGCCATCATAAGCCCCTCAAGTGCAGTGGTAGCAGCTGATAGAGCGCTTCTATCCAATTGACCTGCGATAGAGAGACCAAGAGTATCTACTGTTGTATACAGCACTTTAAAAAATTCAGGTGTATAAGGCTGTTTGCCCTGCTTACATGCGGCAAGTACATTTTCAAGCACCTGGCAAACATCTTGTACAGCAGTCTGGTTGACAGCACGTGCTGCTCCCTTTAAGCTGTGCGCCTCGCGAAAAATTGTGTCGATAAGATCTCTTGGTTTTTCTGGAGACTGCTCCAGAATTACAAGACCAGACGATAGCGCTTTGAGATGCTCTTCTGCTTCGATGCGAAAAGTGGCAAGCAATTTGACTAGAAAATTGTCATCATTTGGGCTCACAAGATCTCCACCACATCATTTACAATAATTCTTTGACTCGACAAGAGCTTTTGTCCATCAAGCACAGTCACACCTTGTCGCGTCACCCCTTTAAGAAATTCCTGCCTAATGCCAGTCAGTGTGGGAAGAGGAGCCTCAATATGAGAAAGTGCAATCTCTTGAACACCTACGACAGCATCAGCTAATAGGGCAAACTCCATCTCGCCCTGCTCTACAATTATCACTTTTTTCTCTCTACTTTCAGAGTCAGGCAAGGAAAAATATTGCTTGAGATCAAAGACCGAAATCACCTTTCTGCGAACATTGATCAAGCCGGAGATAAACGAAGGCACGCACGGCAGTGCCGTATACTCTTTATAAACGGAGACCTCTTTCACATAAGGGATTTCCAGCGCATACTGTTCATGGGCAAGCATAAAGATGATGACACGAAGATATCCTTTTGAGTGATCCTGCACTTCAGTAACTTGAGCAAGCTGCTTGGCCCTTTTTTTTAAGATCTCTTCCTTATCTATCATTTGACAGCCTCCATGAGGGTGAAAATATGTTCTTGCAAGTGAGCTGCCGTGAGATCTTCACTCCCCTCTAGGATATCGTCTGGAGATTGTTTTTCTAGCAATTCCAGCACTGTTTTAAAACAACGGCGCGCCTGTTCTTTGCTACCTCGTTGCCTTTCAAGTAGTCCGAGCAGATAATGTGCAGAAATAAAATTGGGATTCAGAAACAGCGCCCGTTTTGCCGACTCAATTGCCTCTATATCTTTGCTGCAAGACATCTGAATAGTTGCTCGAAGGTAGTGCAATAGTGGATCTAGTTTTTCTATTTCCAGCGCTTTGTCACACCATACGAGGGCTTGAGCAAATTGTCCTTGGTTTGCAAGTGTGCGTATGAGAAGTTGCAGTTCTTTGTAGTCAAGATCGTGATGGGCCTGAAGCTTTTCAGCTACAAGAGCATATTGCTTTTGTTGATAGAGCTTGGTGCAAAGGTCATATCGATTCTCTTGAACACCATTTGCTGGAACACAATTTGCTTGAACACCATTTGCTTGAACACCATTTGCTTGAACACAGTTTGCCGCAGCGGATACCATAGGTTTTTCATTTTGGGCAGTGAAATGAAATTCCAAAACGGGTTGTGTGGGTTGCAAAAAGGCAGGAAGTACCACTTTTAAGAGAAGGTCTTCTGGTTTTGGCTGCAGAGCTTTGGGAGGATGCGGCTTTTGTTTTACCTGAATTGGTTTTGTCTCATGCTGCTTTTTTTGTTTTTCTTTCTTAAAGAGTGTCATGCCGCTGAAATGGACCGAACAAAGACGTTCGTCATGTATAAAAGGAGCCTCAATCGGTGTCACACTGAGCCATCCTTTTTCACTTAACGTATCGGCAAATTGACAAATTGTTTTGTTGATATGCTTTTTTGAGAAATAGATAAGGACATTATGGCAGATAATAAGGTCTACTCCTTGCCAGAGATAGCGGTCTTCCACAAGGTTCAGATAGTGGAATTTTACCATATTGCGGATATGCGCCTTGAGCACGTATGATCCATCAGTTTGCCTGGTAAAGTAGCGCTCTTTTATATGAGCAGGCGTCGCTCGAAAGGACCATGTCGTGTACTTGCCGGCTTCTGCTTTCTTGATAAATTCTGGATTGATATCTGAGCCAAAAATATGGATATCCCACTCTTTAATATTGGGGATCATCCTGTGCAAAAGTATCGCAAGAGAATAAGGCTCCTCTCCCGAACAGCAGCCTGCTGACCAGATGCGGATACGACGATCTTTTTCATGTCTCTGGATGATTTCTGGTAAGATTTGATGCTCAAAAAGAAAAAAGCTCTTGCTATCGCGAAAAAAATAGGTCTCACCAATGGTCAGATGATACGCAAGCACTGTGAGCTGCTCTCGATTGAGCGGATGATGCATCAGCCACTCAATACATCGATCTATCTGCTGAAACCCAAAGGACTCTGCAATCGGCTGTAATTTCTTTAATAAGTCATTCCAGCGCTCTTTGGGATAGTGAAGTCCCATATTTTCAGCAAGGAAGTAGCTGAATTCTTCAAATAGCGGCCCAGAGACTTGCTGTTTCATAGAAGCTCATACTCCGGTATCAGTTGCTTGACATCAAATACACATGTCATCTGCCCGTTTTCTTTCAGCACATACTCAACTGCCTTCATATCTGCTGCAATAGCACTTCTTGAAATAAGCGCCTCTTTTGCCACTTTCCTCACTTGCTTGACTTCATCTACCCAAAGCGCTACACGCTTGTCACCAACATGGCAGACAATAAATTGATCTTGTATCTCTAGTTCTTTCATGGGCAATCCAAGCAACAGGCGCAAGTTGACGAGAGGAATGACAGTTCCATGAACATTAATAACACCTAAAATAAAATTTGGCGCATTTGGCACGCATGTTGCCTGAACGGCAAGAACAATCCGATCTACCACATCTAGCTCAAAGGCAAACTGCTGCTGGTGTAATGTAAAAACTAAAATATTCATAGTATTTTTTTCTTTAATTCTTTTCTGAATTAACTACAAGTGTGTAGACTGCGGATATGGAATCTGATTTATTGCTTGGCCTTACGAAGAGCGGCACACCCTTCGACTATTCTCTTTGCTCTATTTCTCCAGAAGAGCTCCATATTGCACTCCCGCATACAGCGATACAAGACAAAGTCGATCTCTGCCTCTATTTTTACGACCCTGATACACAGGCACTTTTTAAAGAAGCAAACGTCATTGAAAACCTCTCAAAACAGGCTCGTCTTCAGCCTATTTCCATACAAGGGCCTCTCAAGTCATTTGAAGAAAAGTCGCACACTCTCTTAAATGTCCGCTCCCAAAAATTGCTCTCTGAAGAGCTTGCAGAGACGAGAATTCAAAAATCCGTACAGGAGTGTCTTCATATCAAGCAAGGCTTTATTATCTATCTCAACCACATACTGCCCTACATCTCTCGTATTACCCATCTTTCTGACAAAGAGTTTCGCGCAATCAAGACCGGCTATTTTGCTACGGTGTTGCGGAAAATTGAAGAGAATGTCGATGCTCTCAAACTCCTCTTAGAAGGTAAAGGCGGCTACACAAGGTCTCTATTTGAATCTGAAATCACTATAGAAGAGTTTTGCCGGGTACTGCAAACCGATGAATTCATCCCTTACTTTGAGAGCCTTAAATCTCTGGATAAAAAGCTCTACTACCACTACAACCTGCTGCAGCTATCGCGCACTTGACAAGAGAATTATTTATTCGCATCGTGCAGTTTTAGAGAGTTAGAGAGGCTTATGGCAAAAAAACAGCTCCTTGTGATTGAAGCTCATAGTGACAATTCCTCAATTGGCATCGGGGGATTTTTAGAAAAATATCGCAGTGATTATCAATATCACTTTTGCGTGATGGCTGTCTCTGGAATTCATCTGTATCACAAAGGCAAAGTATCACGCGAAGAGAGACTGCTTGAATATGACCAATATGTCAAACATATGAACGGCATATGGCAATTGGTAGATGGCATCCCTTTTGATCACGACTCAGCTCTTGACACTCTTCCAATCAAGCAATTGATTTTAGCAGTTGAAAAAGTCATCCAGAACGTACAGCCCGATGTATTGATTTTTCAAGGTCCGTCGTTTCATCAAGACCATAGCTTGGTCTATGAAGCGGTCATTGCAGCCACACGTCCTACATGCCGCTTTTGTCCAAAAGAGATGTATATCATGGAAAACCCAACGTATGTGCACACACTCGGCTTTGCAAAAGATTTTAAGGCAAATATGTACTGTGAATTGACACCATCGCAGCTGGAAAAGAAACTTGCCTGTTTTGAACAGTGCTTTCCAAGCCAAATTCGCCAAGGAAAAAACAGCTTATCTCTCGACGGAATTCGCTCGTGGGCTAGGTATCGTGGCATTGAAGCCGGCTGTGAGTATGCTGAAGCTCTTCAAGTCTATATGCGGTGCATCTAAGAAGATTTTTGGCGCTGTTTTTGGAGCTTTTCAAGCCACTGTGAGGCTTTAAACGGACGTGCAAAGGCATGCTTTTCGATCTCATGCTCCGCAAGACGCCAGTCATGTTCTTTTGCAACTTGAAACCAGATAATCCCTTGAATATGCCATTTAATAGCTGTGTCTATTGCATCTTCCAGCCATTTTGCTTTATGGATACAGGCTGATGTTTCGAAAACAAAGAGAGGAAGAGAAGGATTTAATTTTTTTAAACTGTAGTATAATTCAGCAAATACCTCTTCAAAGGTTTGGTAGGCAGCACGAGGATCTTGCTGCCAGTTATAGCCATCCATACCGAAAATGTCGACATACTCATCACCGGGATAGTAACGATGAACATCGTTCCAGCTTTGATTCGGAATTGAGACTACATTTGGACAAAAGACAAAAAAGACATTGTCTGCTTTTTCTTTTCTGAAAATAGAGACGATATACCGAAAGAGCTGCTTGTAGCTTTCCGCCCCTTTTTCATACTCGCTTTCTGGCACCCCCCAGTGATATCGAGACAGGTTCATCTCATGAGCAAGGCGTATTATAAGCGGCTTTTGAAATTGTTTTGCCTCTCTGGCAAAGAGCGTAATGTAAGAATCGTAGGTGCCAGACATGATCTCTTCTACAGTAATGATAGATTCTTTCTCACCAATTATGGTCATCGGCTCCCAGCTGAGACAAGGAATTGCCCCATACTTGGCAATTGTCGAAAAGGTCGTATGCGGGAATTCAAAATGAGCCTCTTTAGGAGGAAATTGGAGATAAAACATCAGGATTGAAGGAATGAGACCCGTTTTTTCTACAACCTCATCGAATTGCTGGTAGGTAATAGGATCTCCTTCCAAGGCAAAACCAAAAAAGAGAACCTTACGCGATTGCTGGTAGAAGACAAGGCAGATCATAGCAAAGACAACAGTAAGAATAAGAACGAGGCGATTCATAAAAACTCATCTTCAGGATTATTAAAGTAGATAATTGGAGCTACTGTAATTATATGCAACACCAACCAAATCACATTAAATAATATAGCAAAAAACGGCTCATCACCATAATGTGAGCGCAAAATTCCCCAAGTGACCGCAGATGCGCAAACAACACAAGAGAGTATCTGGGGCCACAGCTCACGCAACCGAAATCGAAAGATTCCTTTGTCCTTTGGGGTCACCAAAAAAGCAAGCTCCTTCTTCATAAGCCCTCGAATAGAAGCACGCATAATCTGCGGAAAAGTAATGGCCATCATGATCATGGTAATCAAGACATGGCGCAGCTTATATTTTTGCCTCGTCAGCGTGCATACAAATGAAGAAAGGGAGAGTGAAAGATAGGGAATGCAGATGACCATATAGACATAAGGGTTGAAGAGATAGCTTCTTATGTCGAAAAAGATGTAGAGGCACGGCATAGTGAGCAAGACAACAAAGGCTATTGCCGACAGATAGTAGCTGCAGCTAATAAAGTAGCTCCACCATTTTGCAGCAGGCAATCGAGACCTATTTTTAAAAAATTCAAACACTGTCTTTCTTCCCACATCAAGAGTGCCATGCGCCCAGCGATTCTGCTGCGACAGATATGCCCTCAAATCTGTAGGTCCATTGCCAAAACAGAGGATTTTCCCCAAATATGCCGAATCCCATCCTTTCATATGCATATTCAAAGAAGTAGCAAAATCCTCTGTCACACATGTTTCATCCATGCCCCCTACTTCCAAAATGGCTGAGATGCGCAGGATCACATTTGTCCCGCAACAAAAAACCGCTTTATCAAGAGATTTGCCTTTGCAAATATACTCATAAAAGACCACCTGCTGAATCCCAGCAGCATTGGCCATATGATTGTCATTAATATTTGTGTAGTATTGCGGCGTCTGGACAAAAGCAAGATTGGAATCCCCTTCTACAATAGGGACAACGTGCTGAAGAAACGTTGGCAGGGGATTCATATCTACATCAAATACTACAAGATATTTTGGCTTTTCTGGAGTTGGATTTCGATAAAAAGCAAATAGCTGGGAGCCTAAGTGGGGCAAACCCACAAGATAGTCGAGAAAATCATTGATCATTCCAGCTTTTGCTCCTCGCCATTTCCTGCGAAAAAGACTGACGCCTACTTTTTTGCAAACAGCTTCTACAGACTGCTTGTAGGCACTGATAACTTCTGCACTATCCCACTGACGATCATAGGGAGTGTCATCGAGTAAATAGAGCTGCTTATTTGGATACTCAAGATTGCGCATGCAGATCAGCCCACGCTCAATTAGCTCAAGAGGTTCTTTGTAGGAACAAAGCACTACAGCTACAGGGGGATATGTATTTGTTTGAACATTAAATTCTCGTTCTAATTTTTCCAACTTCAAGGCCGCTAGCACATTGAAAAAATAGGTAATGCTATGCATCAGTATAAACAATTCTGCAGCAAGAAAGAGAGCAGCTGCGATGGTTTCATACCACATACATTGGGTGACACAGAAAAAGACAATACGGGTTGTGATGTAGAGCGTAATGCCCACGATAGCCGCAACAATGAAGACAAAAAAACGCTCAAGTTTCACGTATGCACCGTACAAGCTGGTTAATAGCCCCGATAAGGACATCTCGCTTTTTTGTTATGTCTACAAACCATTCTCGAAGCCCAGGATCTGTGCAGGGCTCTACTGTCCCCCTATACCACGCATAGCGCCCGATACGACTATATGCTTCGTAGTAAAGTGCATTCAACGCCTCGTAGTATTGTGAAAGCTTTTCTGTAAGCTCTGTTGTGGCACGCAGCTGCAAAAACTTGACAAGGCTCTCTACTTTTTTACAATCATCGCCAGTAATCTTGTCGCTTGAGAGCAGATCTTCTGTATCAATAAATGAGGAGTAGCCATTTACCAATTTTTCAGCATCTTCGGAAGATATCTGAAATTTTATGGCGAAATCCTGCAATTTTGCGGCGTTTTGATGCATCCGCATCCCTTTCCAGGCAACATCGAGAAAAGGCAAGCCAAAAACTGAAAGTACGAGCCCGCAGCTGACGGCCGCAAGCTGGCACTTTTCATAAAAGGTCGTTCCAAGAAGTGATAGCTCTTTTTTCAGCTTTGCCAGATCACTCACTTGAATATTCATCGCGCACCTGCTCTATAATTGCCTTTTCTGGAGGACATGGAGTAAGCCCCCAAATTGTTTGGCTATACTGATGAATGCAGTGATCAGTAGAAAAATTGCCCATAGCTGAAATAGTTCTTATCGCATATTTTGCCCATGCATCGGGCTGTTTAAATAACGCCTCCACTCGCCTTTGAGCGTCATAGTAGCTTTCAAGATCATGTAAGACAAAATATTTATCTGCCTCCTGGCCATCCAAAAGCTTTCCTAGCAGCTTGCAAAATGCTTGATGCTCTTCATCATTTATCGCAAGAGAGTGGTTTTGCAGCTCCTCTACAGCGCGCGCTATTTTTTTATTACGTGCGAGCACTTCCCGGGGTTGATAGCGACTGCGCATCTTTGCAACCTCTTCAGCCGTACAGCCAAAGCGAAATGGCCACCACTCATCTGTCACAGCGTTATTAATTTCGATATTTGCCCCATCATGCGTGCCTATCGTCAACGCTCCGTTCATGGCAAATTTCATCACGCTCGTACCGGAAGCCTCAGTGCCTGCCAGAGAAATCTGTTCAGAAATATCGGCAGCAGGAATGATAAGTTCTGCTTTGCTTACATTGTAGTTTTCCACAAAGACGACTTGAATAATTCTTCTAACGTTCGGATCGTGATTGATTTTGCGCATGATGGCAAAAATGAGCCTCATGATCTGTTTGGCAGTCTCATAGCCTGCAGCTGTCTTCCCAGCAAAGAGCACGCAGCGCTTGATACGACCATGCGCCTGAGGGTCATCCAGAATATCGTGATAGAGCATGAGCAGATGCAGAGCATTCATCAGTTGGCGTTTATATTCATGAAACCTTTTGATCTGCACGTCAAAGAGCGCATCATTTTCAATAAAAAAGGGACGGCTCACAATTTTTCCATGAGCGTCTCGAATCCTGTTGTTATGTCGCAAAAAATCAATAAAACGGTCTTTATTTTTGTGGCGAATTTCCCAAAACTCGCGACGGGAGTCTGGACATTCAGCAAAAGGGGCCAGCTGTGCGATCTTGGTAAAGTCAGTGATCCAGCCATCGCCAATACGGTGCGAAATAAATGCACTGAGCCCTGGGTTGCATTGAGCAAGCCAGAGACGCTGCGTCACCCCATTTGTTACATTGACAAAACGATCTGGCCAGAGCTCATAAAAATCCTTAAACACCGCATGCTTGAGTAGCTCAGAATGGATTTTGGACACCCCATTTACTTTGTGCGATCCAACAATCGATAAGTTGGCCATACGCACTTTGCCACCCTCTAAAATAGACATTTTTTGAACAAGAGCCTCATTATTGGGATGTTTTTTCCGCACTTGATCACAAAAGTCGTGGTTTATCTGTTCGATAATCCGATATTGGCGCGGTAAAAGCTGCTTTACAAGCGACTGGTCCCACTCTTCAAGAGCCTCTTTCAAAATGGTATGGTTGGTATAGCTGGTGATGTTTTGGGTCATTTCAACAGCTAGCTTCCAAGGCACATTATGTGTTTTATTTAACACACGAGTGAGTTCTGCGATCACTAATGCAGGATGGGTATCATTTGTCTGAATGCGCACCTTGTCTGGTAAATGAGCAAAAGAGTCATGCGTCGCCAAATACCTCTGCAAGATATCTTGGACTGATGCGGAGACGAGCAAAAACTCTTGCTTGAGTCGAATTCGCTTTCCCGTATCATTCAACTCATTAGGATAGAGCACGTCAGAAATGAGCATATTTTCTGCGGCTTGATCAATATTGCCTGCATTGTACCGTTGAAGCTGAAAGTTTCGAGGAGACTCTTTTGTCGACCAAAGTCTGAGTGTGAGCACGCTACAGCCGCTATCGGCTTTATAGCCAACGATCGGAATATCGTATGGCATTGCCCATACTTCATCGCCCTCTTGCAGCGTTTGGACTGGATCGCCATGAAAGTTCTTTATTGTAATGGCGCGCCCCCCATATTTTACTGTCACCTTCTGCAGCTCTTGGCGGATTTCCCACGGGTTTTCATTCAGCAGCCAACAGTCTGGAACCTCTACCTGTACACCAGCGCGCATTTGCTGCTCAAAGATGCCATATTGATAGCGAAGTCCGTAAGCAAAGGCAGGATAATGCAGAGAGGCAAGGGAGTCGAGTAGACAAGAAGCAAGGCGCCCAAGACCGCCATTGCCAAGACCAGGCTCACTTTCTTGAGCTGTGATATTAGGCAAAGTTCGGCTCAGCTTTTGGAGCACACTCTTGATCAGCTCCAAACTGCCAATATTATGCATGTTATTGATGAAGAAACGCCCCGGCAAATACTCCATAGAAAGATAGTAGAGCCTGCGTGCATCTTGCTTGGCAATTGTACGCTCTGTTGCTAGATATGCGATCATAATCTCGGCACGAATGGCATGAACGAGCGCTCGATAGAGCTCTTCATCATTTGCCTCCCCTACCATGCGGCCAAGATGTGACAGCAAATACTGCCGTGTTCTGTGAGCTAGTTTGTCTACTTGAGTATCAAATTCTGCCTGCATCACTGCCTATCCACTATGCATTCAGCCTCTATTTCCACAAGCATATCTTCTACAATCAAGCGCTGTACTTCAACAATAGTAGAAGCGGGAAGAATGTCGCGAAAAAATTCTCCGTGAGCTTTGCCAATTTCATCCCAATAGTCAATATTTGTGGTGTAGATACGCGTGCGGACGACATCACTCATGCTCGCTCCAATAGCTTTGAGTGCTTCTTCAATTTTTTTTAGGGTGAACTGCGTCTGTTTATATGGATCGTTCAATCCGATCACAATGCCGTCTGCATCTACAGGCGTTGTCCCCGCTACAAATATGTGACTACCCACTCGTACTGCTCTTGAAAAGCCAATAAGAGGCTCCCAACGATTTCCAGATGCCACTCTTTCTCTCATCATAGTTTCTCCATAATTGACAAATCAAATACCTGTCCTTTCTGTACCAGCCCACGAAACCCATCTTTTTTTACATCTGGCTTTGGCCCTGGATTTATATGGTATAGCCACATCTTTTCTTTAATCTCTCTCGGCAAAGTTTTCAACTCTTCATAGTGGGCATGTACACCAGTCTTTTTGTTTTGAGTCTCACAATCATGAAAGATACTATCTGCCTTCTTATAGGTAGCCATCATTTCGTCTGGCACAAACTCTGTGTCGGTCGTAATATATACCCACCTGCCAGCATCTTCAAACATGACTCCGTAGCTATATTGTCCAGCATGTCTCACAGGAATTACCTGAAATTTCTGTTCTTCCCAGGTAAACAACAGCTCTTGGCCTATTTGTCGAACAGTAAAATAAGAAGAAAGCCCGGAAGAAAGAGAAAGCCCTCCGGAAAGCACATGATCCCAAAGATCGCCCACAAGTGTATCTGAAGTAAAGAGCTGCGGCTTTTGGCAGGAAGCATCAAAATGCGTCATAAGAGCAAGCCATTCAAGACCTCCTGTATGATCTGCATGCAGGTGGCTGATATAAACTGCATCGATATCTTTATATCCGATTCCAAGTTCATAGCAAGCAAGCCTGGCATCACTGCCGCAATCGATCAACAGCCGCTTTTTGGCGTTGTTTTCAAGTAGCATATTTGATTGGTAGTTATTGTCGCCTACTGTAAAAGCAGAGCCACTTCCAATAAATGTCAGCTTCATCAATGCCCATCTGTTTTTTTGCCTTATTTATCCAGCACCCATTTTAAATCAACCAGAAAGAGGGATAACAAAGTGAAGAAAACCGTTGACTCTCAGCTAGACGGAGAGCTACAAGAAGTTTATGACTCATGCAGAAAACAGCAAAGAAGAAAAGAGCCAAGAAGAAAATAGCAAAGAATTGCATCTGACGCTCCGATTTTTTGAAAAAATATCCTGCACACAGGAATATGAAGAGATCATCAAAACATGCCAAGAGGAGGTAAAGCAGCTGTTCAGTCCTCAATTTTGCAGTTTGAAACCGCAAAAAGATATAGCCAAATTTACCCCTCTAGAAGCACGTGTGTATAAGAGTGGAGTTGCTGATGTCAGCAGCAATCCGGTTTGTCTGCCGATAGGCGCTCACGACCAAATATTTGCCGTTCTTACTATCACCGATGCTGAGACCCCGCATCGCTATACAAACGATGATCTGAACCTCATGCGAGCAATGGCGACTATCACTGGCATAGCCCTCCAAAACGCTTGTTTTCTCAAAGAAAAAATCGATCACGAACGTATCAATAGCACACTCAGCAGGTACATGGCCCCTCAAGTGGTAAAAACCATTGTCTCTTCAAATACAGCCTCTCTGTTTCCTCTGGAAAAGAGAAATGTGACTGTGCTCTTTACTGATATCCGCAACTTTTCTTCTCTGTGTGAAAGGGAAAGCCCTGAAGGGCTTGTGGCAAATTTGAACATGTATTTTACCTATCTGGTAGATATCCTCTTTAACGCGCAAGGAACGCTCGATAAATATCTTGGCGATGGCTTAGTAGCCCTCTTTAATGCTCCTACGGCTGTTGAAAAGCATGAGGAGCGAGCCGTCACAGCTGCGATTGTGATCCAGCTCTGCCTCGACACCATCCCAAACCCACAGATCAGATCTTTGTTTAAAACCGGTATAGGCATAAATAGCGGAGAAGTTATTGTAGGTAATATTGGCACCCCTACACGGTTGGACTATACAGCCATCGGCGCTACTGTCAACATTGCAAAGCGACTTGAATCTATGGCACTGGGCGGACAAATCCTGGTCAGCAGCTCTGTGTATGAGCAGACAAAAGAGCTGTTTACCTACAAAAGGCGGCAAAACATCATGATCAAAGGCAAAGAAGAGCCTATAGACGTGTATGAAGTAATCTATCGATAATTGACTATGTACGATTCGCGACCGTTTTGATGATAGAGACTAGCTGCTCTTGCGACACTTTCGCTTTGTTAAAATGATAGGAAACAAAATGCTGGTATTCCGCAGGCACGCCAATAGATGAAAGAACAACTGTGGGAATAAGAGCCCGAGTCTTCGGGTCTGTGCAAGGCAAAAGCTCAATTCCTGAGCCATCTGGAAGCTGTAGATCTAAGAGCACAAGATCAAACGACATCTCCTGAAGTTTCAACTTGGCAGTATGAATCGTTTCGGCCCGCTGTATGTCCGCCTCCTTCTTGAAGATAGCAGACACCAAATCAAATACCGCCGTGTCATCTTCCACATATAAAATGCGTAAAGGGCCTGCTAGAGACTGTCCTTGCCTAAGATCGCGCAGAATATTTTTGAGGTTTTCTTGGGGAAAGGGCTTATTCAAACAGGAAATAATCGAGGGAGCTACTTTTCGAAGCTCGGCCTCCTGTTGATCTGCTGATGCAGAAATTACCACAATAGGCAGCTCTGCTTTATTTTTCATTTGCCTTATCTCCTGAGCGAGTGTGAGGCCATCGTGATCTGGCAAGTGTAAGTCCAGAGTCACAAAATCATACACATTTTCCTGTACGAGAGCCTTTGCTTGCGCCCCTGTCTCCGCAATATCTACAAGACAGTTTTCTCGCTGCAAAATTTTTTGCAGCACGAAGGCAAAATCAAGATCATCTTCGCACAAAAGCACTCGAAGTTGCTGTTTTTTGACTGTAGGTTCTATTTCCTGCAGCTGTGTGGTTTCTTTGGCTTTTTGAGGAGCAGCTTGAGGAAGAGAGAGCACAATAAGTGCCAGTCCTTGGAGGGATAATAAACATCGGGCCTGTATAGACACCGGCATTTGTATAATGGGAAACACATCCAAGCCAAAGGTTCCATCTATAGAAGAAATAATCCCCACACATAACACGACGGTTCCAAACAAAGTCCCCCACCACTGTTTGTGTGTGGCTGAAAGAGCAAAAAGGGATAGGGTGATCCCTTCTAGAAGCAGCGATAGTGCTGCATTCGGAGAGACTCTGCCAGGATGAACGAATTCTTGGATAAATAGCTGGTCAATGCCTCTGTTTACTGAAAAAAGATACTCAGCAAGAATGACACCGCCTAAAACAGCAATTATCACACCGGCTATCAGAGCAAACCACTCATATCTCTTCTTTATCAGACATAGCAACCCAAGTCCAAAGAGAAGAAATCCTATAGCTCCGTTATAGTGCAACGGTTCTGCCTCTGGAGTCCATTGCACAAACTGTGGAATATGAAGGTGCCAGCCTAGTATGGCAAGTCCAGCAATAGCAACAGTAGCAAAAGCAGTAAAATATAAAAATAGCCTTGAGATGTTCATGATTTTCATTTACGTAATCACGTTTTTTTTGTACAGAGTGAACCTATGGATTCATTTGATAAGGAGCTGGGCGAGCTCAAAGCAAAATACAGGCAGGCAATTCCTCAAAAGCTTGCTCATATCAGAGAGTTGATAGATGCTGAGAAAGCTGCACGCACCCAAGAAAGCAGCCGGGCGCTTCGTCAAGAAGTGCATAAGATCTCCGGCAACGCTGCCTTGTACGACTATGAAGAGGCCGGCACTCTCTGCAGAGGCTTAGATGTAGCCCTTCAAGAGCATAGTCCTCTTTCTGAAGAGGTCCTGGAGAAATTTTACAAGCAGCTGCAATCAGCCTTTCAGAAATAAAACGACAACATCCCCCAGCAGCCTGTAGCATGCCACTGCTTCGACTGATGTCTGAGAAGGCGAATTTCCAAGCGAA
>CAYOTQ010000011.1:2284-15390 GCA_964406915.1 uncultured bacterium | reverse complement strand
CCACTCGGCATATTTTGTATACTTCTCGTCTAGAGGTGTTTTTTGACCGGGGAATAGAGCTAGGAGATAACGGAAGTTAAACCACAGAGCTCCTGTTTTTCTGTAGAGTGCCTCCGGCACCTCCCATGTGGAAGCAACGTCCATGGTGTGAGACCAATACTGTCCTTCTGGCGAGGAGGTAAATACTCCCTGAGGAAGGTCGGGAGAACGCTTATTGATCTGCAGCCACAGCCGAATTGCAGAAGAGGCCTTCATATCAATGACTCGGGCGTGTATTTTGTCGATTAATGAAAGGGTTTTTTGCTTGAAGTCCTCTTCCGTGGTACTTCTATGGTCATAGAGGCACATCAAGAGTACATGAGACAACAGGTTATCAGGATCAACTGCAAGTGCTTGTGTAATAAGTTCCTCTACAGCGGCGCCGTTGCTTTCAGCACAAAGGAAGAGCTTCAGCATCCCAAGACAATTTATTGCGAGCACATACGTGGGATGTTCTTTTACTAATAGCTCTAGATCTTGTTGCACCCGTTCTACGAGTACTGTTCTAAAAGGAGAGTCAATCTTGAGATCATTGGCAGTCAGATTAGGAAAAAACTCATAAAATTTTTCAGCATAAGAAATAAATGGATTCTTCGTATCTGTCCAGTTACTCCAAAAATTATAAATAAAGATCTCTCGATTTTTTGGTGCTACAAGCAATTGGGTTGGAATATGGGTTGATTTTGGATTCTCTAACGTTGTTATTTCCCATTGGTTGTTTTTCTGTGCTTCTCGGATGGCAAGGTGTGGATAGTCCTGGCATTTAATAAATATTTTTTGAATCGAAATATGCTTTTTTGCAGTCTCAAACAGTTGTTCTGCAGATGCTTCGCTAGATGGGAAATTTTTGAAGAAGAGCTGCTTGACGGAGGGGAATAAACCGATCAGTTGAGAGAGCTCTGTTGGCGATGCCTCGCTAGTGATAGTGATACGCCTAGCCTGAAACTCAGATCGTGTAGAGAGATGCTGCAAGAATGTCGATTGGTTTTGAAGATTATGTACAAGTAGGTCAATTGTATGAGGTCCCTTTGTCAACTGCTCAGCAAAGATATTGAAAGTTTCCGGATCGTTGATTTTGCAAATATAGGCATTTAGTCTGTACGTTGGAAAATCTGTGGGAAGCGTGCAGTAGTGGATGACGCATAATCGATGCCACGATTTGCAGACAGATATGAGAGTGCGATGCTCAGCATTTGGAAAGTAGGTAAAAAGAATAGGTTTTACGATATCAGGAGGAAGAGAAAGAAAGTTTGTTTCTGAGGAGCTTATTGTAGACATGATTTTCGTTTTGAATATGATTTAAAATCTAACAAATCATATTCAATGTGTTTTATTTTGTGCAACGGATAGAGAGTCTCGAAGCTTGCAAAAATAGGCAAGGCGTTTGGCAAGCTCGCGCTCAAAGCCTCGAAGGGCGGGTGTATAGTACTCCTTAGCTTCCACGTGGTCTGGAAAACAGCGCTGCCCTGAATAAGCATGCGGCAGATCGTGATCATATTGATAGCCTTTGCCAAAGCCTTCTTTTTGCATCCAGGAAGTCGCTGCGTTGACAAGATGGGCAGGAGGCATATGCTGGCTTGTTTTTTCTGCATCTTCTTTTGCTGCTTTGAAGGCGGTATACAGAGCATTGCTTTTTGGCGCGAGTGAAAGGTAGATGACCACTTGGGCAATTGCAAGCTCGCCTTCAGGACTGCCGAGTGTTTCGTAGGCCTGCAGCCCATTTAAGGCTATTGATAGCGCACTAGGATCTGCAAGCCCAACATCTTCTGTTGCCATACGGATCAGGCGACGGCCGATGTAGCGGAGATCTTCCCCCGCTTCAATCTGCCTGCAAAGCCAGTAGAGCGCTGCCTGGCAATCAGAGCTTCGCACTGCCTTGTGCAGGGCGGAAATCAACTGATATCGTCCTTCGCCGCTAGGATCTATGGCAGCTTTCTTTTTTGTGATGAGGAGAGATAAGTCTTCAGCTGTAATCACTTCAAGAGGAGCTTCAGTCAGTAAATCAGCCCAGTTGAGCAGCGCCCTTGCATCTCCACTTGCCCACTGGCAAAGCAGCTGGCTTGCCTCTGGTGTCAGAGGAAGTTCACTTCGCTCCAAAAGCTGTAAGAGATCGGCTTCTGCCAGCGGCTGGAGGGTAAGTACTTGAATGCGAGAAAGAAGAGCAGGAGAGAGCTGAAACGACGGATTTTCGGTAGTCGCTGCCACAAGAATCAACGAGCCATCTTCTAGACTTTGTAAGAGAAGGTCTTGTTGAGGGCGCGTCATTCTATGCACCTCATCTACCCAGACCAAGGTAGGCTTGAAGATGAGAGGGGAGTGGTGCGTCTGGTCAATAATTCTCTTTAGATCGCTCGTGGCAGAAGAGGTCGCATTTATTGTTTCTACCGGAATGGAAAAACTTTTCATATAGAGTTTTGCAAGAGTTGTCTTGCCACATCCGGGAGGACCCCAAAAGACCACAGATCGTGGATAGCCAGTTTTGATGAGTCTGAGTAGGCTCCCGTTTGGAGCGCCTACTAGATGTTTTTGACCGACATACTGCTCAAGATTGGAAGGGCGCAGTCGTTCTGCTAATGGTGTGGTTTTCATAATATTCTCATTGCCAGAGGGATAAGTCTGTATGAGGAAAGAAAATATGTAAAGAGATATTTGTGATATCCAGCAAGGGGTCCACTTGCTCTAAATTTTTCTATCAGATACAAGCAGGGTATATAATGGAGGAAATTATGAAAGCATTGTGGTGTGCTATTTCGCTAAGTATTCTCTCCGTATCATTATGGGCAATGCCTGCGCAAGTCATGTTGATACGTCATGCAGAGACAGAAAGTATTGACAGTCAAAATCTCTCGAAGTCAGGGTATATAAGGGCGGCGAGTCTGGTGCCGTTATTTATGAAAGAGCCTTATATCACACATTTGCAGACACCTGCAGGGATATATGCACAGTGTCCAAATAAAGCGCATCCTTCACAGTGGTCGATTCAGACAGTGAAGCCTCTTGCAAATGCATTGGGTGTGCCGTTAAATGCAAAATTCGATGACCTGCACTATGACAAAATGGTACGGGATATTCGGTTGAATCCTCTCTATGATGGAAAGTTGGTCGTGATCTGCTGGGAGCATGAAGATTTAGCCAGTATTGCAAGGCTTTTTGGTGTCGATCTGGCTACTGAATGGACGCCATCGATGTGCGACAAAATCTGGGTGATAGACTTTGCAGGCGAGAAGCCGCAAAATTTCACGGAAATACCACAGAAGCTATTGATGGGTGATTCTGCTCTTTGACAGCAAGATTTGCGGCATACTGACTCAATGTAAATTAGAGCTCTTCTTCACATATTTACGATGTGCGGCACATTTCTCTCTGTGTTCTCTGCGTTCTAAATACTGCTAACACAGAGAGAAGAAAATGCTGTTCTTGTCACGTATGATACACAACTTCTCTACTAACCTGAGTTCTGGGTTTTTCTCCGTGCATGATCCAAGAAACTAAATAAGGCCTCTATTGAGGCGATTCTCGAGGCTCTTGCTCTCTTTGCATCAAGCTGCCGTAGCGGTGATAGTCATACGAGAGCGACACTTCACGTAGCCAATGGATGAGTTCTCTTTTTCCATCACGTAAAGGCGGGGTGATGTCGAGACATCCGATATTCCCGATTCGCTCTAGGACATCAACTGGCGGTGTGCTGATACATCTGAGGGTGCTTTGTTCAGGTAGCGAGCTTGGTTCGGTGATGAAGAGGGCTGGACTGCCTACAATCCGGCAGGCTCCTTGCAGCAAGGCTATATCTTGCGCAGTATCTCCTGGCTGTATCAGGACGAAAAGTGGGTTCTTCGGTACAAAACGCAAAAGGTTGTCTTGCCCGACGAGCAGGCGCAAGGCATGTTCTTTCCGGTAGTACTCTTCCCACCAGTAGGCATATGATTCAAGAGCCTCTTTTACGCTCCGATCGCTGTCACTTGCCGCTTCTGGCTCTTCGCTTGAGGTTTCAAATTGCAAGAGATAGTGCGGGCCTCCGACCTTCATCCCAATGCCAAAGCTGCTTGCTTTGCAGCCTCCGAACGGCTGTCGGCCGACAATAGCACCTGTGATGCTGCGGTTGATGTAGCAATTTCCTGCTTGGATATGATTTTTCCAAAAGAGCTGCTCTTTCTTGTCTAGAGAGTGTAGCCCCGCTGTCAAGCCATAGGGGACGCTGTTGGCAATGTCGATGGCCTCTCGAATGTCTTTGGCACACATGACTGACAACATCGGTCCAAAGAGCTCTGTACGATACATATCGCTTCCTCGAGAAACACCATATTTTATTCCTGGGCTCCAGAGCTGGCTGTTTTCTGGGTGGATTTTTGGCTGTAAGAGCCACTCTTCACCTTTGTTTAGATGTGTCAAGGCGTGCAAGAGTGGGTCAGCAGCAGGTCTGATGAGGGGGCCTACAACAGTATCAAGGTTCCAACTCGAGCCAACAACAAGGGTGGAGGCTGCATCTAATAATTGCTGACGAAACTGCGTGCTGTAGTAGACTTCTTCTTCAAGAATAGCAAGACTGCAGGCGCTGCATTTTTGTCCTGCATAGCCAAAAGCAGAATGGACGAGATCTTTGATTGCTTGGTCATGATCAGACAAGTTGGAGACAATAAGGCTATTTTTGCCTCCTGTCTCTCCAAAAAGACGAAGAGTTGGCCTGCGTTTGAGAAAGCTTCTGGCAGTACTGGTAGCGCCGGTAAAAATGACAATATCAATACGGCTATCTTCAATCAACTGCCATCCTGAGCTATCCGTACAGGTGACAAACTGGAGCACAGTTTTTGGGATGCCTGCCTGCCAGAAATGTGAGGCCAGCAGCCATCCAGAAAGGACTGCTTCAGGAGCGGGTTTAAAGATTACGCTATAGCCGCAGGCGAGTGCAGAGGCGATGGCAGAGCAGGGGATTGAGCAAGGGAAATTCCAAGGAGTCACAACAAGGGCTACTTTGCTAGAGCCTTGTGTAGGAACTCGCTCTGCATAGTATTTGAGGAAATCAATCGCCTCAGAGACTTCTCCATCTGCTTCTGCAATGGGTTTTGCTGCTTCTTGCACCATTGCTCCGATCAGGCTTGATCGATCTTGCCTTATGCTAAGAGCTACTTTTTGCAGAATCTCGCTTTTTTCGGATGGAGAGCAGCTTGCCCAAAGAGGTGCCTGCCTCTTGGCGCAAGCTATAGATCTTTCAATTTCTGCTTCATCAGCCAGGCAGTAGCGGTGGATGGCATGGCCTGGTCTAGAGGGATCTTTCCCATTGGTATGAGCAGCTGTGGTGATGATTTTACCATCGATGACGAGTGGAATCTCATGATAGGCCTCTTTCCAGGTATGTGCAATCTCAGATGCCCATCGACGATTTTTTTGCTGGCTCCAATCGCTGTCCGGTTCGTTGATAAAGGTATAGGGTTTTTCTCGTCGGGACGTGTCACATGCAGGACCACTTTGCAGGCATGATAAGGCGAAGGCCTCTTCTTGTTTTTTCCAGTGATTTTCATCGGTCTGCAGATCAAACAGATGGGTCAAAAAGTTATCAGGGGCGGTATTTTCATCAAGTCTTCGGGCCAGATATGCCATCGCTGTATGAAGATCATCTTTTGTAGCGGCAGGACAGTAGAGTAAAACTTCCTTCCAGAGGCCGCTTACAGCTCTCGTGATATGCGGCGCCATGCCCGCCAGCATCTCCAAGCAGACTGTCTCTTCTACCTGCTTTTCACAGGCAAGGAGCATGGCATAGGAAATATCAAATATATTATGGCTGGCAATGCCAAGATGGACGCTTTGACAGTTCTCAGGCTGCATGCCAAAATGCATCATCCGGATGAAGTTAGCATCTGTCTGCTGTTTTGTCGTATAGGGAGCTTGAGGCCATTCTTTTATTGAAGCTTCGACACGTTCCATGCCAAGGTTGGCCCCTTTGACCAGTCTAATTTTAATAGGAGCTGCGCCTTGTCTGCATCTCTTGATAGCCCAAGCGGTAATCTCCTTTTGAATAGCAAAAGAGTCCGGAAGATAGCTTTGCAAAGCGATGCCTGCAGAAAGCGGATAAAACTCCTCCTCACTGAGAACACTGCAGAAGAGCTCTTTAGTGAGCATGAGGTCTTTGTACTCTTCCATGTCGAGATTGATGCTTTTCTTGTAGAGAAGGCTCTGTCTATATAAGTGTCGCAAGGGCTCCTTGAGTCTTTGGAGAGTATCTTCCCAGGCAAGAAGGTTAATCTGACTGCAGATGCTTGAAATTTTGATAGAGATGACATCGCAGAGAGGATTTGTCAGGTCCAGCAGGTATTGATCAAGACGTTTTCTCGCCTCTTTTTGGCCAAGTATCGCCTCTCCAAGTCGGTTGAGATTTACTCGAAGCCCTTGATGATGCCAGGCGCGCAACCTCTTTGCTAGGGGTGCTTGTTCTCCAGGGGCAATGACACGGCTCATTTTTCGTCGTGCCACCATTTGCACGCTTTTGCAGAGCAGGGTTGGACAGAATTTTGCCAGACACGAAAAGAGATTCTGTTGCCATGAGGCAAGAGGTGATTGCTTGCATAAGTAGGTGAGATGAGACATGATTCTTTTATAATCTTTTGTCCGAAAGAGGCAGTCTAATGCTTGTGCGCTAAGAGCTTTTAATGCTGGCTGTTTGATGAGAAAAGAGATGAATTTCTGTTCGCGTTTTTCTTGGCGTGTCTGGAGGTTTTCTGCAACATGCAGAAGGTTCCTGGAAAATTTTGAAGCGGCATGTAGGCGCTCTTCTACTGAACGCGAGTGACCTCGAGCTTTTTCAAGTGCCTCCTGCAGCTGATTGGCCTGCGATCCAGCCTGTCGTCCATGCATTTTGAAAATTGAATCCACCTGTAATTCCATCAATGTCAAGGATTTCGCCAGCAAAGAAAAGGCCTGGTACCAGTCTGCTTTGCATGGTTTTGAAAGCGACCTCTTCTAGCGACACTCCCCCACATGTAACAAATTCTTCTTTATATGTCGTCTGTCCTTTGATACGAAAGATATCCGAATGCAATTTTGCCGCCAGTTCAGAGATTCGCTTATTAGAAAGATCAGCAAGTTTCAGCTCTGCTGGCAATTGGTAGCGCAGAAGAAGCGCCTTCCAAAGATTATGAGGAAGCTTGAATGGACAGCTATTTACCAGGAGCTTTTTGGCATATAGCGTACGGGATTCTTCAAGACGTTTTCTCAGCTCTTCTTGAGAGAGATCCGAGATCCAGTTGATGGAAACATCTGCTTGATAGTCACGCTCATGCAAGAAGCGTGCTCCCCAGGCTGATAGTCTCAGGACTGCCGGGCCGCTGAAGCCCCAATGAGTGATCAAAAGAGGTCCTTTTTCTTTAAGGGAGCTTGCAAGAATATGCAGGGCAACATTAGGAAGGCTAATGCCAGCTACTTCCTTGAGATCAAAATCAGCGATATTCAATGTAAAGAGCGAGGCAACGGGCGGCTGGATGTGGTGACCGAGCGTCTCTAATAGGCGAAACATAGGCCGGCTGCTTCCTGTTGCAAGGATCAGTTTTTCACAGGTAATTGCTTTTTGATTGGAAAGTTGCAACAAAAAACCTTCCTCTGTTTTTTTGATATCGTCAATGCCTGCTTCTGTCCAGATTTCTACGCCAAGCTCTTGTGCGGTACGCATCAAGCAGTCAATGATCGTCTGAGAAGAGTCAGTGACAGGAAACATGCGGCCGTCGGCTTCTTTTTTGAGCTGAACATTATGTTCTTCAAACCAGCGGACAGTGTCACGAGGTTGAAAGCGGGAAAAAGGGCCTCTTAGCGCAAGGCTTCCTCTTGGATAATACTGCACCAGTTTTTGCGGATCGAAACAAGCGTGAGTCACATTGCAGCGCCCGCCGCCTGAAATACGCACTTTTGCAAGCAGCTGCCTGCTCTTTTCAAGCAAGAGTACAGAGATTGAAGGGTTTGTTTGCTTTGCGGTAATGGCAGCAAAAAAACCTGCTGCTCCCCCGCCGGCAATTACTATTGGATGGTGAAGTTTCATTTAAAGAATAATAGAGAGAGTCTTTTAAAAAGACAATTTTTAAATAAATTTATTGATAATAAAGGAGTAGCTTTAGCATGTAAGGATATATAAAGCAGGAGAGACTATGTTACTTCGCGCCATCGCGCTCTTAGCTCTTGGGGTCATGGGTCAATCGCTGTTTCGGGTGCTCCTTTTTCTTGTTGATCGACTGTTACTTGGTCATTTCAGTAGCGATGCGCTAGCGTCGATGCAGATCTCCCAGGCATTTGTGTTTACACTCGTGATGGTTCTGGGTTCTTTTACCGCCAAGCTTGCAGTTACCTCTGGCTTGAGGACTGGTCTTGTGTTGAGTATCATTATTGGCTCTATTGCCGCTCTGCTCTCAGTGATGCATATAGACGCTCTTTTTGCTCTCTTTCCTCATGCTTCTCCTGGTGTGCTTGACGCTGCCAGGCAGTATTTGTACTGGGGGCTTGGCGCTTTGCCGCTCTATTTGTGCGTCATGACAGCGGCCCCCGTTATACAGAGATTTGATGGAGGAAGACTGCTATTTTCCAGTAGCTGCATCGCTATTTGTATTCATTTTATCTGTGATCTTGTGCTGATCTTTGGAGGATTTGGCCTTCCGGCTTTAGGAGCGATGGGGGCGGCAATTGCTTCTGTGATAGGAGCTGCTTGCCAATGCGCTCTTCTTCTTACAGCTCTTTGCCGGCGCCTTCAATTTTTGGAGCCTAATACAGGCAGGCCAAAGGTACTAGCAGCATCTCTTGCTGCCTTTGTGCAAAGAGGAATGCAGTATGGCGGCTATTTTGCCTTTATGGTTGTTGTTGCCTTGCTTGGTGATGCAGCAATGGGCGCTCACCAAGTATTGATTGCTATTGGAGCTCTGTGTTTTCTTTTGGTAGATGGATTTGGTACTGCTGTCCAAGGCTATACAAGAGGGGCGAAGCAAGCTCTATTTTTGGCAGTTGCTGCGCTCTTGGTTCCGGCCATCTTATTTGTCTGGATACCCAAGTTTTTTATAGAACTCTTTATCACAGATCCTGCCGTAGTTGCTCTTGGCGTCCAGGGATTGCAGGTGATGGGGGCTGTCTTGCCGCTGATGGCAATCAGTGTGGTGCTGTCAGATACACTTCGAGCTTTTGGAGAGGCGAAGGCCGTAGCAATAATCTCTTTTTTTGGAGGGGTCATTGTACGGCTCTGTATGGCCTACATATTGGCCTTTCATCTGCAGCTTGGCTTTGTAGGGATTTGGTGGGCGATTGGAGCAGATTGGCTGGTACGTGTGCTCTTCATTATCCCGTTTGTGTGTAGACATTTTTCAGGCGAACAACTGTGCCAAGAAGCTGGTGGAGGCGTTGATGGAGTTCCTGGCTTTCAAGGGCCTGTTCATCTGGATAAGAAGCGCTGTCTACATAGACAAACTGGGGGACAATCAGGCAGCGAAAGTCAAGCATCAGGCTACCTGCCAGATCCATAACAGCCATAAAACTCTTCTGGCCGCCGGCGGCGCAGATAAACCCAACTACTTTGCCTCTGAAGGCGGCATCCATCAATTCAATAAAGTTTTTTGCTGTTGCGCATACCGAATAGTTATATACAGGCACCGCAAGGATAATACCAGTTGCCTGGCTGACGAGATCTTGAAGCCGTTGTACTTCTGGATGTGAAAAAGCAGAGTTGCCGTTACAGAATGGGAGCGTCGTTTCTGCGAGGTCTACAAAAAGGCAAGGCTCAGATTCATGCTCATAGTGCTGGCGAATCAGGGAGGCTAGTTTTCGGCTTTTAGAAGATGTATTGAGGCTGCAACTCACGACGAGCAGGGGCATATGGTTCCTTTTTTTCTCTCTATTTTCTCTGAGAGATGATTTATGCGATAGCCAAGAAAATAGTTTATTAAAAAATATTTTTTATATATTAGGTGGAAAAAACGAAAATGTGGGGATGTTATGGATCCAACGACCTCAAGGTTGCCAGGCAATTATCAAAGTATGCTTGATACAATAGAAGGGGCTCACAAGGAAGAATGTAAGTTTGGTGAAGGGTGGTGGTCTGCTTTTGTTATTAAAGCTTTTAAAAGAGATGAGGCGATCGTCGCTGCTCTTGTTGCTGAGCTGACAAACCCAGATGGTCCAAAAATTGACGGAAAAACCTTACGTTGGTTCTCTAAAGAGCAATTAAAGAGTGTGCAGGAAAAGGTGACACATTATGTGGCTCAAAATGAGGCGAAGACTGAAAAAATTACGCAGGTGTTTGAGTCGGCTGTGCATTGGGCTCACCAGCGAGGTCATAGTAACGAGAAGAAAATGGCGTTGCTTGATGTGTATTCTTCCTTGCAGCGGCCTGTGCAAGCCTCCAATCTCTCGACTGGGAGTCCCGCTAAGGAGTCTACACATCATCAGACACCGTCTCCTAAACAAGTAGAATCTCCACAGCAAACTACTTCATCGACACGTTCCGCATCGCCAACTCCTGCTTCAACTCCTGCTTCAACTCCTGCTTCAACTCCTGCTACTACTACTACTACTACTACTACTACTACGCAGCCATCCATTCCTGAACCTCCTCCTGGACCGCCAGGTGCTCCACCACCACCTCCTGGAGGCCCTGGAGCTAAGCCCATCCAGCCGAAGGCAGTGACTGATGATGACGTAAAGGAGTGGGCAAGATCTACGGGGAAAACTCTGGGCACAACAATAGAAGCGTATGATGCTGCAGAACCAAAGCCAGTAAAGTCTTTTGTGCAGGACTTAAACGAGGTGAGAACAGCTTGGAGGGCTATTCCTGAAAGCAAACGGAATACAGACTCTTTTGATTCGATTATAGCAACAGGAGTAAAACTAAATGCTGCTATTGAGAAAAGTGGTGCATATCGGCACTTAAAAGAGACCGCTGAAGCAGCTTTCAACAACAAATTCAAAGATCGGCCTTGTGATGCAAATAAAAAGAAAGCAGCGATAGATAATTTTTTGAAAGAGATCTTGAGTAATGAGAAAACAACATCTAAGCAGCAGGCTTCATCTTCACAAGCTACTGTGCAGCCTAAGTTTGCTCCGAAATCAGCGCCAACTCTTTCAGAAAAACAACAGGAGATGCTTAACGAGCTTACTGAAGAATTTGCCAAGTATCAAACAGGCACCTATTTGCCATTGAAATTTTTGGAGAAGCTTGCTTCAGACAAAGATGTGAAACAGACATTTTTCATGAACATGTCTGATCCGGGGAAGTCAGCAGGCCCTAGTAGACAAATACAACAGCTTGGAAAAGCAAAAATTGCTTTAGAAGAGATCCAGAAGCGTTATAAAGAGTTGTCAGGGGTATCAGACAAACTGCCAGCTGACTTCTTAGATAAGTTGCAAGATAATGATCTAGCTCAGCACTTTTTTCTTGAGACAGTCTTACCAGCAGTTGCTGAGTCTATTCGCACACAGCTAGAGGCTCGGACCAAAGAACGCATGCAGGGATAGCTTTTTGCTATCCTCTGAGTGTGCTAGGTGTCGCGCTTGCTGTCAATCGGGCGAAAGATCAACTGCACCGAGCGCTTGCCTGTGCAGTAGAGATAGAGCCAGTGGATAAAGACTACAAGCCTGTTTTTAAAGTCGATCAGGTACACAATATGCACGACCGACCAGAGCAGCCAGGCAAATACGCCCGATAGCTTCAATGGACCGATCAACCCAACGGCTTTGCCTTTCCCAATCGTTGCAAGAGAGCCTTTATCAAGGTAGGAAAAGGCTTTACGTTTTTCTTTAGGGGTATTCTTCTTAATGATATCGGCGACAAATCGTCCTTGCTGTTTGGCGACTGAAGCAAGGCCGGGAAGAGGTTTTCCATTCGCTGCCACATAATGGGCCGCATCGCCAATCACAAAGAGCGTGTCGTATCCCGGCAAGCTGAGATCTTTTTCCACAATCGCACGGCCTTGTCTGTCAAGCGGGATATCGAGAGTTTTGAGAAGGGGCGAGGCTTCATTGCCGGCTGCCCATATGACGGCGGATGCCTCCAAAAGCTCGCTTCCAATCATCACGCCATCACAGGTGATGTTGGTCACTTTTTGGTTGGTGAGCACAGTAACGCCAAGGCTTTCCAGAGAGGTTTGTGCGATTTTCGCCAGGTCTTCTGGAAATCCAGGAAGAATTTGAGAGGCGCCTTCAATTAAATAGATCTTTGCTTGGTCTGGCCTGATCTTTGTAAAGTCTTTGGCCATGCTGGTAAAGGCAATTTCTGCAATGGCGCCAGCGAGTTCAACACCTGTAGGGCCTGCCCCTACAATCGCAAATCGCAGCATCTTGGTAGCGTCGGCATAGGTACCGGCGCGCTCTGCTTTTTCAAAAGCCATTAAAATTCGCTCGCGGATGTTGACAGAGTCGTCCAGAGTTTTGAGTCCAGGCGCGAATTCTTCCCACTGTGGATTGCCAAAATAGGAGTGTCTGGCGCCAGAGGCTACAATCAGATTGTCGTAAGAAAACGACATGCCGCACTCAAGGTGCACACGCTTATTTTCTTTATCGATCTGGCTACAAGATCCCATGATAAAGGATACATTGGAGTGTTTATTGAAGAGCTGGCGTATAGGGGTGGCAATCTCTCCGGGGGAGAGAGCACAGGTTGCTACCTGGTAGAGAAGGGGTTGGAAGAGGTGGTGGTTGTGTTTGTCGATGAGGAGGACTTCTGTTTTAGTTTTTGCCAGGCGCTTGGCGGCCTCCAGGCCTGCAAAACCAGCGCCGATAATAATTGTTTTTGGATAGGACATATATACCTATGGCTAAAAATCGCACACAGTTTGTAGATTTTGAGAGTTTTGCTCAATCACGATTGCTTTTTCTTATCGCTTCTTCTTGAGAAAAACTGCTTTTTTTAAGGGCTCGTATGGCTTTCTGCGGCGAATGATCCAGCTGCATCTGGCACGAAGTTTGCGGTTTTGTTGAAAGTCGCTAATTGGATTTTTGACATTGTAGTCGTAGAGAATCTCTTCAACAAAACGAATGTGGCCCTTTGAAGACATCTCCAGCATAGGCATCATAAATGCCACATCGCCAGTAGCCATGAAAAATTTGCCCTCATA
>CAYOTQ010000011.1:0-2274 GCA_964406915.1 uncultured bacterium | reverse complement strand
GATCCAGTTTATTAATGCGCTGAAACAGGCCTGCATAAAATGTGCGCAGATGTGACGAGAGGAATTTATGTTCGCGAAAGCGATTTTTCTTGATGATTTCCCTGGGAAAAGGGGCGCACCTGCTTATTTTTTCTCCGGGAGGATTGCTTTCCCAGTTGCCATAGGTCATCCAGACATGCGGCTCTAATACATAAATAGAGGCGATATAGCTCAGCGCATAGGTTCCATGCAGTTTGTCATCTCCATCGATCACTGTGGCAATCCAGTGAGGCTCGGCTTGGGAGATGGCCTCATAGATGTTGTGGAGCGATCCAAAGCGTACTTTGTTGTTGATGAGAGTGATTTTATCCTGCAGGTTATGTGTGCGAATGTACTCTTCAACAAGAGCTCCCGTCCGATCTGATGAGGAGTCGTTGATATAGATCGCTTTCCAGTAGGGATAGTCTTGGGAGGCAATCGAATGGATATTCTCTAGGCACCATTGTTCGTTATTGTAGGAGGGGATGACGATGTAAAAAAATGGTGGGCTTGGTTTTGCCCAGGCACTGCCTGCGTATAACAGAAAAACGATGAAGAGATAAAAACGTCTCATGTATGCTCATATCTTATTACTGGCAGAGATAGCAGTGTTGACGATTTATTTGCAACAGTTGGAGCCTTCTCTCGACCTGAGAGAAGGCAGGGGTGGTGATTGATTATTTTGATCGCTGTACAGGAATGCGAGTTGGTTCTGTCTTCTTTTGTTTTTGAAACAAAACTTTGACAATGCCATCTTTGGATTCTGCTCTTGGATGCGCAGTTTCGTCCACGTTGCCAGGGACTGCAATCCGGTAGATAAACTGTCTGTTTGAGCGCACAAGCCAGCGTCGTTTTTTATCTTCTTCGCTGTCTCGCTTTTCTCCGCGAATCATTAAAACGCCTTTTTCAAAGATTACCTCAATGTCCGTTTCGTCGATTCCAGGGAGGGCTGCTTCAATGACCACGTCATTTTCTGTCTCATAGGCTGACCAGTTCATCATGTTGGTATTTGGCCAGGCCAGACCATGTCCCAAATCTTCCAAGAACGATGGTGCTACCCATTTTTGTAACATACTCATAAGAATCACCTCATTTTGTGTAACAACGCTAGTTTTTAGCACTCGCACATGATGAGTGCTATATTCACAATATAGCCATTTTTGCTTTTAGCAGTCAAGTGGTTTGATTGCTAAATTTTCGCCATCGATGGGCCTCTCACTTCTTGTGCAAAATTTTCCGCAGAGTCCTTCTTTTTGTTTGAATATAATTCCGCTTTTCCTCCATGAGAGGCGTTACTTCTCTGTTGTAGCCAGAAGGTTGGTCATCAACTTGTGTGTAAAAAAATTGGCAATATTTCGTATGCTCGTTGCCTTATTTGTTTGGAGAAAATCATATGCCACTGTCAAAAAGTGAAGTTCAAAAATTTAAAAAGCGACTTGAAGAGCAGAAAAATCAGATCACTCTAGCGCTTACCAACTGTACGGCTGAAGTGAAAAAGCCGGATGAAGCAACCGGTTATTCACAGCACCAAGCGGATCAAGGCACTGATGACTTTGATCGTCGCATTAGCCTTGAAGTAACAAGCCAAGAATTTTTAGTTCTAAGACAAATCGAGCGAGCTCTTGAAAAAATTGTCGAAGGCTCATACGGAGTGTGCGATATCAGTGGTGAAGAGATTCCAAAAGCAAGGCTCGATGCGATGCCTTATGCCACAACCACAGTGAAAGCACAGGAAAAATTGGAGAGAGGTCTCATTTAATGGCTCGAACTTCTCGGTGGCTAACCTGTCTGTTTGTGGGACTAGGTATCCTGCTTGCAGATAGGGTGTCAAAGGCTTGGATAAATGCAGCAAGCCTTCCTGAGAGTAGCTTTGTTCCCTATCAGATATTTTCTGATATCCTAGGAATTGATCTTCAGATTACTCATGCAGTCAACACCGGTGCTGCATGGGGAATTTTTTCCGATTTTCCACACATACTAGTGGGATGTCGGATCCTTATGATTCTTGGGTTGATCCTCTTTTTAGTCAGATATAACAAACATCCAGAGTGGCAAATACCGCTTGTCTGTATCATCTCCGGGGCTATTGGGAATGTAATTGATTTTTTTTACTATGGCTATGTCGTGGATATGATTCAATTTCGCTTCTGGGGATATGACTATCCAGTCTTTAATTTTGCCGTTAGTGCTATTTTTATCGGAGCTTGTTGGCTTTTAGTGCCGACTTTTTCATATTATCCAGCGGTATGACCCAAT
>CAYOTQ010000010.1:0-16077 GCA_964406915.1 uncultured bacterium | reverse complement strand
GTTGTTGACGATAGATGAGGGCAGTGAGGTCAGGTTGACGAGGGATGGGGGAGTGGTTTCCGTGGGGAGAGGTTCATCGTCAAAGAAGTCTTCGGCAGAAAGGGAGGAAAAGAAAAGGAAGAGGAGAAAGAGGATGTTTTTCACAAAAGCCCTCATTGCAAAGGTTTCTCTTTAGAGACGGTAGCAATGAGGGTGGTTTACGGTAAAGCGAAAATACCTTAGGTATCGCTAGCGTTATTATACAAATGCTAGTTGAAACAGCAGATCTGATCTAACGTCAGCATCTGCTCCTTGGGTTTTCTCCACTTTAAATATTTTAGAGCCTTGATATGTTTGGTAGCATGGGTAGTTTTTACAAAACGTCTGCCAGTGGGGATTGTCGGAGTCTGGATTTCCAGGGCATACCAGCGTCCATTTAATAGAAGAAGAAAGATAGTGTAAGGAGACTCCAGCATAGAGTGAAAAATTTTTGTCATGAGCAAGAGTGAATGCATTTTCTTTCCACTTCACCGTGTTTGCAAGAGAAGGGATCTTGCAAAATGACAAGAGTTGCAACCCGGGAAAGCTACTCCTTACTTCCAGCGAGATTTTCAAAATATCGTTTAGTGGGATTTCGAGAGTGTATGGATGGCGGGCGTTACCGAAGGAATAATCTTCAGTTAGACGCGATACATAGCTGCCATTCTGAGTTTGTTCTTGGCGGCCAGATAAAGAGATTTCTTGAGTTTTGGGAAATAGAATGGCTAATAGCTTTATCATTTCTTTGGATGGAGCCAACCCATGAAAGGCGATCATATTCATCCTCTTCCGTAGTTCTTCCGGCATAAATTCCAAAAATTCGATCTCTTCCATCTGCGAGCGGCTTTCAATGTACAATCCTTGCGCGTACTGCCTGAGCAGCTGCTGTACTATCCCACTGTCTGCAAACAACCCGAGAGAAGAGACCGAAAGAAGCAGCTTGGGCGTGAGCAGGTATGAAACATTGATATGTTTGAGATAGGCACAGAGGGCGTCTTTTGGAAGGTCAGCAAGACTTTCGCTTGTGGCATGTGTCGCAAATTGTTGCAAGGCTTCTTTGGAAGTAACCTGTTTTGCTTGAGCCTCAAGGACGCGGAGCGCCTGTTCTTTCCAAGCAACGCTGAGATCGGCAAGTTCTATAAAAGACACTAATTCACATAGAGTGGCTACGTTGTGGTCTGCAGCCAACTGTTGAGAGAATACTGTTTTGTCTTGATACATGGCGCACTTAATCAGCTGCATGGTCTCTAGAGAATAGTGTGCTGAATAATCGATGCATTGTTTGTTCGATTCCGTCATTCCGGAGGAGAGCATTTTTTCAAAGTAGTTTGACTGCAAGCGTAAAATTAGTCGGTTTATCCGGATCTCTTTGCCATCTTTACATTGGATCAAAATCTCTTCTTCTATTTTTCCCTGATTGAACGTATTGGACTTTGCAAAGGCAAGTATGATTTTTCGAGCTGTCTCATGAGATACTTTGCCAGCGTCCAGGTTTTGGGAGAGGATTGGAACAAGTCTGCAACAGAGCTCTGGTTGAGAGGTAATAAAATGCTGCTCTTCGCGTTCTTTTGAAAGAAGAGAAAAGAGAATTTGTACCCGATGTTCATTCCTGACGATGTCAAGAAAGTTATCATTATTAATGAAATAATGTCTTGTTGAGTTGACCGGCTGCTCATGTTGGTTTGTTTCGTATTGTTTTGGTGCAGAACCTGTTATTACCAAAAAGGCCATATTTCTCTCCGTATTTATAATTTGATAGAAGGGTTATGGTACCACTAAATATGGATAAAAAGAAATAAAAATACCTATTTTGTTTTTGAGAAATGTTTGGTTTTTTATCTCTTTGACTGCAGAGAGGAATGAAGAGAAGTGCTGGTATTTTTTTCCAAAGAGTGTCATCCTTGTTTTTTTTGAAAATTGAGATAAGAAATGTATTTTTGGCTCACTTTTGCTCTGTCTATCACTCTGTCAACACTCTTTGGGGCGGAAAAAAATCCTCTGATTGCTGCCACGCAGACGGTTTTACAAGGCTGCGATGCTGATATTCGAACATTGATTGACAAACAAGACTACAAAGCGGCTATACAAGGCTTAAACGAAAGGCTCAACCGTCATTCAGATCCGTCCAAAATATATATTTTACTTGCCACAAGCTACCTTCACGACCAGCAAGAAGAACAGGCGCTAGAGGCGTTTATGCAGGCAATCAAATATGCCAAATGTTCCCGCCAGTCTCCATCCAAGCAGGAGCTTGCTCTCTTCTCCGAGCTGCAGCAACAGTATCTAGAGACCGGCGGCATCGGAGAGCCTTTTTGCAGCAAGCTCCAAAGTACGATTGAGAAGTATCCGGACTATCTTACCCTGCAGTTTTTCCTGGCAGCAGAGCGTGCCAACGCGCGTAAGTTTGATGATTTTTTCTCTCTATTTTATCGATGCTACCTGGCACATCCAGACTGCTATCTTGCCTACAAATCGCAAGGAGTGGTGGCCAGCCTTCTCTTGCAGCGCAGCCGAAGTTTTGAAGAGAAGCAAAAGTGGCGCACAGAATCCCTGCACTTTCTCAAACGTGCCAGCAAAGAAGTGCCGCAAGATGTATCGATTCACAAGATGCTCGTCTATACCGCATTGCCTCAAGAGCGTAAGGAGATAGTCTCTTGTATCATTCGTACAATTGTAGAGACAAATGTGGTGATTCCACGTAAAGAAATTCCTTTTTATGTGCTTGCTGCACTAGAGGTAAATGATGTAGTATCAGCAAAACTGTTCCTTGACAAGGCAAGCAGCTGGTATGAATATAGCCGTGTGATTACGCAAATGCAGGAATTAATAGAGCAGCAAAAGTAGAGGCCGACATGGATGAAAATAGACTTCTCGGTGATTATCGTCTGATCAAACAGATCGGTCATGGCTGCATGGGAACCACTTTTGTGGCAGAGCATCGCTTTACTAAGAAGAAGTATGTTCTTAAAGTGCTTCCGGAAGAGCTTTCGGCTGATCGCGCCTTTATGCAGCGATTTGAAGAAGAAATATGTGCTATTGCCTCTTTCGAACATCCGCATATCGTAAAAGTGTATAATGTCTCTTTTTCTCAAGGTGTCTATTTTCTGGTGTGTGACTGTATTGTCGATGCCATGGGCGAAACTACAAATCTGCATCAGTATTTCAATGCTCGAGGCAAAAGCCTTCCTCAAGAAGAGGTGCTGGCAATTTTACACCAGGTGGCCGAAGCCTTGGATGCTGGACACTCGATTGTCGATGCCTCTGGCAAGAAATTTGTCCATCGCGGCTTAAAGCTCAACAATATTCTTGTTGCAGGCAAGCAGCCGCAGATTCATCTCTACATTAGTGATTGGGGTCTATCAAAAATTATTGGCCTAGGAGCTGCCCTCACGCGTACATTTAAGGGTATGGCAGAGGCGCTTGGCATTCCTTCAGCGGCACTGACAGCACGTGTAGGTCAAGATAAGTACCCACAGCCTGCCATCGAAACTCATAAGCTGCAGCCACTACACCAGACTCTTTTGCAAAACTTTGCCTTTTTAGCTCCGGAGCAAAAAAGACTAGACCCTCTCAGTGATGAAAAGATAGACACCTATGCTTTTGGAGTTCTTGCCTATTATCTTTTGACAGGAGAGTATCCAGAAGGAGCATTTGATCTGCACGAAGTCACCGCAGAAGAAATGCTTGTCGACTGGACAATGATTTTGCAGCGTACCCTTCATCCAAACCCGCTTAAACGCTCCTCGCAGTTGACGGCACTTCTGCATGAGGCAAAAATTGAACCAAAAAAACTCTATGCTGTTGCTCTTGCTGCTCATCAAGAACAGGCAATCTTAGATGTGGTGCGCAGCCAGCCCGAAGCTCCGGTGCCATCGCTTACAAGCTCGCACATTACTTTTGTAAAGGAAGAGAGGGTAGTGAAAGAGTACGCTCCCGAAAAAAGGGAATACCAGCATATCCAGCCCCTCTTGACAGATATGATCGCGATTGACGGGGGCATCTACTGGCGTGGCAGTGATACTGGATGCCGTGATGAGATGCCAAGGCAACGTGTCGACATCGATCCCTTTGCCATCGACATCCACCCAGTGACCAATGAGCAGTTTGTCCGCTTTTTAGAGTTTCTTGGAGGAGAAAAAGACGCCCATCATCACGATATCATCAGACTCCGTGATTCGAGAATCAAGAAAAGTGCCGGTAAATTTAGTGTAGAGCCTGGCTATGCAAAACATCCTGTTGTAGGCGTGACCTGGTATGGCGCTGTTGCTTATGCCGCGTGGGTAGGCAAACGGTTGCCTACTGAAGTAGAATGGGAAATTGCCTGCTGTGGTGGTCTGGAAAATCCTCTCTATCCAACTGGTGAAAGTATTGAAAAGACACAAGCGAACTTTTTTAGCTCGGATACAACGGCAGTGATGAGCTATCCACCAAATGAGTATGGCTGCTACGATATGGCGGGCAATGTGTATGAGTGGTGCTATGACTGGTATGAGTATAACTACTACGAAGTCTCAGCCCAGGAGCCTCGAAATCCAAGAGGCCCTCTCCAAGGTGTCTATCGAGTTTTGCGCGGAGGCTGTTGGAAGAGCCTTAAGGAAGATTTACGCACATCCAAGCGCCATCGCAACAATCCAGGCGCTGCAAATGGCACCTACGGATTTCGCTGCGCCAAATAGCCTCTGAGCGTGTTTCAAATCTGGATAGTCACATGTTTAATATTTTTCTCCTGCAAAGATTGTTGCAAGATTTCTGGTTGCCAAGAGTAGAGGATATGAAGGCGATGATCGGCAGTTTGAAAGAGTGCTGGTTGCGCAAAGTCGCCCGGCTCGCTTTCGAGCGTCAGCAGTTCTTCCCAGTGATTTCCATCATCTTTTGAAGTGAGTAAGCAAAGAGGAGAGCGCAGGGTATTGGAAGTGTTTGCCATCATCACAAGTGTGCCATCATGCAAACGAAGGACATCGATGCCGGCATCTGGATGTGCTACATTTGTTTGCGCTACTGAAGAGAATGTTTTCCTTGCAAGATCAAATGTAGCTGTCAAAACAAAGCGATCTTGATTCGTTTTCATGCGATTACGGAAGAACATTTTGATGTTTCCTTGCGTATCTGTGATGAGGCATGGGTCTGTGAGGCCGCTTTGTCCATCTGGGTGTTGTACTGGCCCAAAACGCTCCCACGTCTTGCCCTCATCATGGCTACATTCAAGCCAGCAAGCACCATTCTTTGCAGAAGGGACCATCCAGCTGCCATCATGCAAAATGAGCGGCATACATTTGATAGGACCGGTAATTCCTTCAGGAAGGGATGTTGGTTCTGACCAGGAAACTCCTCCATTACAAGAGCGCATTGAAAGATAGACAAAGTCTCGAATGCCATATTTTTCTTTTTGAGGCTCAGCCACTTTTGGCTGAAACATTCGAAAGAAGAGAATCAGTTCTCCAGATCGGCTCTTTAAAAAGACCGGATTCCAAATATGAAAACCTGCTTTGGCAAAAATTTCGCGAGGCTGGCTCCATTGGTTTTGGGAGTAGCTGGCAATCCAGAGAGATGTTTCGGTGGACTCTGGTCGCTGTTGCCTGTTGTCTGCATACCACGTTGCAAGAAGTGTAGTAGAATCTGTTTGCACAAGCGATCCTGCTACAGGGGAACAGTGAGCGCCTGAGCTGCATAACAGCTGCTGGTTCAAAATAGTGGGAGCGTGAGAGGAGGATTCAATTGAGTCGCCTATAGTTGTTGCAGTAATTGTTTTTTCAAGAGATATAGCCATTTATTTCCTCTGTTTTTTGGAGTAATTTTGAATAGTTTTATTCTTTTCTACAAGATATTTCCTTTGAAAGTATAAAATATTTTTTAATAAAATATGAAAAATGGTATTTATAAGAAAAATGCTGGAGGTAGCATATGACAGGAGTAGAGCTAGGCGGACAGACACCATATTCATTTGATGATCGTTCTATCCAGCAAATGAAAACAACCAAAGGACAGCACATTCGATTGATAAACAAAGACCCCCTACTAGACGGAGGGAACACGCAAATTATAAAGGTAGACAGTTCGTTCAAAAGATGGTGTAATGAGTTCTTTTACAAAGACAAGTATACGTATGCTGATAAAACAGCTCTACAGCAGATTCTCAAGTCTATTTCTGAATCGCCTCATCCTACTTCTCAACAAATAGCTGTGGGCAAAGTTGCCTTGAGAGAACTTGCGATTGATAGCAAGTTGCTCACACCAGCTGAAAAAGTGGAATACCTGCACAATCTTGTGAAATTACATCCCGAATATGCCACTATATTAAAAGACCAGACGCAGACGTTTGGTAATCAATATATAGCAGCGCAATTTGATCATCTTAAAGATCTGGGTATAGAGAAGGGGGATTTGTCACCATTCATTACACTTCTTACAAAGGAGATAGTCAAGGGTAATACCGTTGACATCGAAAAATTTCAACTTAGTAATGAGGGTGTTCTTTCTTTGGTATGGGACAAGCTTTTTGCAGGCAGAGAGTTTTCAGATGTCTTAGTACGTAATATTGTGAACCAGCTACAGAGCAGCTCACTTTCCTATTCCCAGAAATTTGAGGACTTGAAGAACCTTGGGGTAAATCTCAAAAAATTTACTGTTGACCCTAAAGCCTGTATACCATTGATTGTAGATAAATTGGAGATAAGAGAGTCGATTAAGCCGATAGTGCAGCAGCTGGCCTTTGAAATCGTACGCGACCACGTCCTCAGCGAAGCCCTCATCAGCGCAGCGCTTGTGAATCCTGACGAGGAAAATGAAATCCCTAAGGAAATTCCTGATCTTTCGAATTTGGGGACATATATAAAAAGAGAGTGCCAAAAGCTAAATATCAGTTATCAAGCTGCGCTAACCTCACCGGGGATCTTCTCTGATCAGTTTATTAGCTCTCTGGGTAGAAATGCTGACAAAAACCCGATCAAAATCAATCAAGAATTAAAAAATATTGAAAAAAGTTTACAACTCAAAACACTTACAGAGGATCATACAAACTTGCTCCTGATGCTTATGGAGCGAATAGGGAATGATGAATTTCGGGCTGCGGTTGCCAAGCAGGCAAACGCTAGATGGAAGCTCAACTTGCAATAAGAGGAAGCTATGGGAAATCTTCGAGCCGTCGTCGCAGACGGGGCTGCCTATGCATTAGGTGTGCTTTTAAGCTGTGGCCCCAGCCAGATCTTTGGCATTGTAAAGGGGACTATTGATCTTGTAAAACTTGCAATGCTCCAGGTAAAGATCTCAAAGGTTGAAGATGAAATATGTAAGCTACAGCAGGCTGTATCGATTGGCAACAAGAAAATCACTGTTCTTACAAATATAGAAGAACAGCTGGAAATCAAGCTTGCAGAATACACCGAACATCTGTCCGATTTTGAGAGTAAAACTACTGATTTAAAGGCAGATACCTTAGCTCTTCTGCCATTCGTTGGAGCGATTTTCTCATGGAGGCTCTATAGCAAAGATATTGCAGGACCGAGTACTGCAGGCTATGAGTATGCTGTGCCGCAACTTGCCAAAGACTGTTCAAAAAAATTGGCAGGCATGATCCTCTATCCATTGTCGGGCAAAAAACGTGAGTTTGAAGGGTATCCCGAGGGCCAAGTGAAAATTCCTGTTATTGATGCTTCCGGGAAAAGGATGCTTTATGCCTCTTACTGGCGGCATGATCCAGATAAAGCAAGAGAAACAGTCGTCATCTTCCATGGCAACGGCATGACGGCAGATGATATGGGCTCTTGGCAAAGGTATTACTATAGACAAGGATATGATGTGCTGGCCCCTACAATGGGCGGCTATCCAGGCAGTGACCCTGTAGAAACCTGTGAGGCCAGTACCTACTGCGATGTCAATGCGATAAAGCAATTTTTGCAAGCAGAGGGCGTATCGCAAGCTGGATATCATGGGCTATCGATTGGAGGCACTCTTGCTTTTCAGGCAGCCGTAGGAGAGACGACAGCCGCAAAGGTGCAGACAAAATTTGTTGTAGCAGATCAGACCTTTACAACAGCCTCTGAAGTTGCGGCAAATGTTGTGGAGAATGTCGGTGCTGGAGGGATTGCTCCTTTGGCTCGAGGAAGCGCTCGTGCGGCAGTGCCGGCGGGCAGACAAGTACGCCTAGACAAAAACACAATCACAAAAACAGATGGGCTCGATAATAGAGCAAAGGCTGAGCGTCTAAAAGCCGGCAATATCCCGCTTCTCGTCATTGCCAGCAACCAGGACAGGCTCATGGGTAAAAACAAACAAGAAAACGATACTTTTACTCACAACTTTGCCGATGAGCTCTTTGAGGCTCGATATGGCGCGCAAGGAGGGCCTGTGGACACAAACAAAATCATGCTAGATGGTGGCCATTGCTCCTTTTTTGGTAGTGATATGCAGGCAGTTCGGCTTATGAAGCATTTCCTCAAAGCCTCGATGCCAAGATCTTAATCGCTCTTAATCACTCTTAATCACTCTTGGTTCACTTTTGGCTCACTCTTGGTTCACTTTTGGTTCGCTCTTGGCTCACTCTTGGCCCAGGTATAGCCAGCGTAGGCCCACTTTTTGAAAAAGGCTCTTCTCTTGAAAGCTGACATCCCTTCCTGCTTGCTTTAAAAATGCCTTGAAGGTCACACAGGCAGTTTCAGGACCATCGATGAACTCAATAATTTTCAAGTTTGTAAAAGTTGTCTTTTCACAAAAAGCGATGAGATCTTTTTCAATTTCTTGTCGTGGCTTTGTGAAGAGGAGATTATCTGGATGTGTGGTCTGAATCACGTAGCTCACCAAGTGAAGGCTATAGGCACTATAACGCGATCGCATGAGGGCAAGGGCTGTAGGAGCTAGCTTGGCACCAGTATGCAGTGGCTGGCAGCAGCTGCTGTAGGGCTTTTGACTATGACATGGACAGTGCATACAATGAGGGTCCTGCTTGTGTGATAATAGCTCCTCCAAGGCAGCAATTTTGCTGATAAAAGACAATAGACTGCTGAGGCGTGATCGCGCGTTGAGGGGTATGAAAACGCACAAATAGCTGGCCATCTCTATTCTGTTCAATCGTGCATGGCTGGTCCGGCTGGCGGTAGCGGATTTTGGCTGTGCATGTATACGGAGTGGTGGGCAGCATGCCTACCCACGACGGTTCATTGGCCGTGAGGGTTTCACTAAAGAGTGCCGGATGCATCTCCCCCTGCTCTACGTAGACAATATTTTGTGCCACATCTTTGCCCACAACAAACCAAGCATCTCCCGGTCCTCCAATGGCAAGGCCACGCCGCTGTCCAATGGTGTAGTAGGCGACTCCCTGATGGGTGCCTACAGATTTTCCGCCAAGTGTTTGAAAGACTCCTGGCTGAAAGGCTAGGTAGTTTTTCAAAAAGGAGCTAAAGTCGCGCTTTCCTATGAAACAGATACCTGTGCTATCTTTCTTTTCGGCTACAGGAAGTCCTGCTTGACGTGCCAGCTCTCGCACCTCGCTTTTCATCATGCCGCCAATAGGAAAGAGCACTTGTTTCAAAATGTCTTGAGAAAGGGTGTAGAGAAAGTAGGTTTGGTCTTTGTTTGGGTCGCTACCTTTACAGAGCAAAAATTGACCGTCCTGATAGCAATTTTGTGCATAGTGGCCTGTTGCTAGGCCTGCAGCTCCCAGTTTTCTACTCATGTCCAAGAGCAGTTTGAATTTGATTTCGCGGTTGCAGAGGATGTCTGGATTTGGAGTATTACCTTTTTCCAGCTCTTTCAGAAAATGTGCAAAGACGTTTTCTCGATATTCTTTGGCAAAGTTGACAGAGTAGTAAGGGATGCCAATATGATCTGCTACTCTCGCGACATCTTCAAAGTCTTTGGCAGCATGACACGAGCCATCGATCTCTTCTTCCCAATTTTTCATGAACATGCCAATCACATTGTAGCCTTGCCGCTTGAGTAAGAGGGCCGTCACTGCGGAATCCACGCCGCCAGACATGCCGACAACGATGGTATTTGGAGGATTAAGCAACGGATGGTGCATACGAATTACCTATACAGCTTGTTAAAGAGCAATAAGGTTCCTGCAACAGCGGCTGTTTCAGCACGTAGAGTATAAGGATGAAGTGAAAGTGGAGAGGCGTTCATTTCAAGCAGCTTTGCGCGCTCATATTTCGAAAATCCACTTTCAGGGCCAACTACAAGGCCGACATTTCTCGTAAGAGATAATGACTCGAGAGACTGAGCCTCTGGATCAAGATCGCCAAAAAAAAGCTGACAGTCAGCAAAATCGGCTGGCAGGGATTTATGAAACAGAGATTCATGAAACAGGGATTCGTGAATATGTAACTCCGGTAGAAAGAGCCTGCCGCACTGCTTTGTGGCGTTAAGAATAATTGTATGCAGTCGCTCCTGATACTGGGCAGAGACAGCCTTTTTTTCAGATAAATCAGCGACGAAGAGCTCAAAGCGCATCGCTCCTACTTCTGTTGCCTTTTCAATGGCATATTCAAGATGAGAGGGCTTGAGGAGTGCTAAAAAGAGAGTGAGAACAAAGTCCGGACGCGGCTTGCTCTCAAGAGACAACAGTTCTACGGTTGCACTTTCTTTACTCAAACTGCGGACTCTTCCAAGTCCAAGAGAGCCCTTTCCATCGATCATCTCTATGCTATCTCCCGGCTTATTGCGGCAGACAGTACGTAGGTGATGAAGTTCGGAGCCCTCGATCTGTATCACATTTTCAGAAAACGACTGAGGGACAAAGTAGCGGTTATGGGGCATATGACCTACTATCCAATCACTCCCTTGTACACCAAGGATTTCTTTGGATCCAAGGTGACAAGTTGGCCTTCTCTCAAAATACGAAAAGCACCGTCAGCACGGGTAATGGCCGCCTTTTGAAGTGTCTTGGCCATATCAAGAAGTTGCTTTTCTGATTCAGTATCGTCGATATGATTTTCTAAAATCACGCCCACAGCTTCGCGGATAAGGGGCGTAAACTGCGCATCATACTTTGGAATGACAATGATTTGATCACGCACTTCATACGGCTTTTTACTGTCAGCGGTTGGCACAATAGTCACATTGCTATGCACACGCATGCCATGACCGTGATGTCCACGTACAAGAACATCTCCAATGCTCTCCACTCTGATGGTATTTGTAGTCCCTCGTACCCAAAATTGATATCCTGCTGTCAATACCACAATATCTACATAAGAAACCATATCAGCATCAATCGCTACAAGGCTTGCTTCTTTAAACGCTTGATCTACTGTCTTGCAAGCATTCGAACAGAGCATAGGCACCACACCCCAGCTGATAGCTAGCTGATGATAGGTTTTTTCATTTGGAGTCAGCGCGATAATTGGCATGTCTGGTTTGAGACGTGACATCAAACGTGCTGTGGAGCCTCCAAGAGTAAAGGCAAAGATAGCACGTGCCCGCAGCGTGTGGGCAGTCTTTGCTGTCGCGAGTGTAATGGCTGAGGGAACATCATGGTACTGCATCTTGGTGTGCTGATCAAAAAAGGCTGCGTGATCGAAATCTGCTTCTGCATCTGCAATGATATTTTTCATGATCTGCACAGTCTCAATCGGATATTTGCCAATCGCAGTCTCTCCAGAAAGCATAACTGCTGATGTGCCATCGTGAATCGCATTGGCAACATCAGACGCTTCTGCTCGGGTAGGTCTTGGATTGTTGATCATTGACTCAAGCATTTGTGTGGCAGTCACAGAGGGCTTGCCCATCAGGTAGCTCTTGCGGATCATCATCTTCTGCAGACGAGGAACAGCGCTCAGAGGGACTTCAACACCAAGATCGCCTCTGGCAATCATAATACCGTCAGCTACTTGCAAAATAGTGTCAAAGTTATGTACACCCTCATTATTTTCAATTTTTGCGATGACAAGAATTTCTGATTTATTTTCCTCTGCCAGTAGCTTCTTTATCGCCAGCACATGATCGGCGCACCGTATAAAGGAAGCGGCAATAGCGTCGATATCATGCTCACAGCCAAACCGAATGTCGGCAACATCCTTACTGGTCATAGCCGGCAGGTTTAATTCTACATCCGGAATGTTGACACCTTTGGAAGAGAAAATCACACCCTGATTTTCAAACTCTATAAGCACACCTTCGGCAGAAGTATCAACAACGTGCGCGGCCATATAGCCATTGTCGATCAACAATCTGGTATCCTTATTCAGCGCATCAAGAACAAAGGGTGGATGGACTGAAATCGCTTTTTCAGTGCCTTCTACGACCTCTTTTACCAGCCATAAACGTTGGCCTGGGTATACCGCAACACCGCCTTTGATAACCTTTCCAAGGCGGATTTCAGGGCCTTTTGTATCTAAGAGGATCGCCAGGGGCTTGCCACTCTTTTGCCTTGCCTCTTTCAAAAGCGTAATGCTTTTGAGATGCTCTTCGTGCGTGCCGTGGCTAAAATTTAGCCTTGCGACTGTCATTCCTGCGTCTATCAATTGCAAGATTTTCTCTAGTGAGTCCACTGAGGGACCGATAGTGCAAATTATCTTCGTTCTGACCATAAACTCGGGTTTGTTATTTAATAAGCCTCTATTTTATAATTCTTTTAGAATATTTTCATTGGAAATGTATACATATGCTATGCAATGTTCCGTTTTTGACTGCTGATGACCCTGTTCGCCGCTTTTTTTTGCAATACGAAGTGCCTTGTGCGGATGCCGTTGTTGCTGAATCGCCTGAAATAGAGCGTATCTACGCACAAAAAGTGGTCACCATTCAGGCAGTGGCAGATCGTTTGTTGCAAGAGCTTTCACAAGCAGAGACCGACTCTGATGCTTGCAAAGCGCTTATGAAGGACTTTGCCTCAATTACAGTGGATATTCAACTTTTTTATAAGCATACACAACCTCAATTTCGTTTCTGGCTGCTTGGGTGGCTGTATCAGCTTCTGTATGGAAGGGCAAGAACTGTTGCTATGGCCTTTCTTCAAACAAGAGTAGACAAAGTCTGTCGCAATGTGGATGTAGCGGCAACGGGATATCTCTGTCGTTGTCTTGAGCGTGCAGATAAAGTACAAGCGTCTGGCGACCTTATCAAAGCGACTTCACTCTATCGCAGCTTTTGCGCTTTGGTGCCTGACAATAAACAGTGGATATTTCTCGAACGTCTTGGAGATTGCTGCTTAGCTTTAGGAAATGAACAAGAGGCACTTGATGCTTATGAGAAAATGCGGGCACATACTGTCAACCCCTTGCGGCTTGGTTTGAAATACGCCAACAGCCTTTTGACGGCTCATAGGGCTGAAGAGGCGGCAAGTGTATTGAAAACTACCTGTTTGCCGGTGAGAGCTACGGTTGGATATGAGGTGCAAAAAGATATTTGGGCAAAGTTGATTGAAGCAGAGCTGCAGAAGCGTGAGTATATTGAAGCTACCAACGTCTGCTTTCAGGCTATCAAAGAGTTTCCCGAGGAGAATCAATTCAAGCTCAAGTTGATAGAGTCTTATTTATACTCAGATGGAGAGGGATCTGCATTTTGTGAAAATTTCGAGCTCTTGCATACCTATTTCAGCGAGCAAAATTGTTACCCGCAATTTGCCAAAAAGCCTCAAGATTCATTTAGCATCTTATTTGACTTTATAGAATATGTGGCAAAACGCACATCAAAAGGTGGAAAGCTTATGCATGATCTGCTTACAGGTCAGTTTCGTGCGCAAGCACAGCAATTTCTTCCACAGTTGCTAAAACAACGCATAGAATCGCTTTGGGAGTCTATCGAAAATCTAAAAAAAGAGTGCGACGCTTTATCAAGAGAAATACAGAGAGCCGATATCGCCAATCGTGATGAGCAAATACGCTTGGAAAATGCTGTTGCAAAGCTCAATGGCCACATAAATGGACATTCTAAAGCAGACATTCCAATAGGTCTTTTTGCCTATGTCCGTCTTTGTGATGAACTTGCAGGTAGTTATAATTTTCCTCTGCTAGGCACGCAATTTTCTGCGTTGAAAGAAGCAATTCGTAGTTTGATGCAAAGTATCAGTAGTGATTCACCAAAAGTAGGTCTTTCCCAAGAGTTAAGAAAGCGTATCATGCAAGTATCATCATCAGACAAACAGGATGATGTGCTCGCAGTGGACTTGATTCGGATGGGGAATTTGATGAATTATTTGCAAAAACTATTTACAATAGAAAGTGACAATATCACAGATTTTTTTGCATCAAAAGGAATTAGCACCTCCTCACTCTTTTCGTCCAAGATTATGGAACAGGTGCCAACAGAGGTTATCAGTGCTCAAGAATCTCCTACTCACAAGCTGTTCGAAAAGCTCCAGGAATTTTTTCAAAGGAATTCGATCAATTCTTTAGAATCGCTCAAGACTTATGTCAACAACATACAGAATCAACGAGCTCTTATTACTAATGCTTTATAAATCCTCTAATGGAAGGTTATGAATACCAAAGACGAGACGCGCAAGCTGCCTGTTAAAAAACTTCGTGAAATTATCCTCTTGATACTTTTTAGCTATGACTTTAACCAATCCGAGCCAGAAGAGCTCTCGATGTTTGTCATGAATGAATTAAAGGTGTCAAAAAAGCATGTCAAAGAGGCAGTCGCTATGGCACAAAAAATTTATCAACATATTGAACAACTGGATGCTGCAATCAGTGCTGTCTCTGCACTATACGATTTTCATCGCATTCAACGTGTCGAGCGTGCTATTTTACGTCTAGCAGGGTATGAACTTCTGATTGAAAAACAGTTAGAGCCTGCAATTGTCATCGCAGAAGCGCAGCGCCTGGCCAAAAAATTTAGCGCCCCGGAAGCCATCTCGTTTTGCCAAGGGCTGCTTGATGCAATGGTGAAAAATAGGTAGTATGTTTTCGCAGTTTCAACAAAATAAGCCTTTATCACCTCTTTGTACCTTTGGTATAGGAGGACCTGCACGTTATTATGTTGAAGTCAAAGATTTTGTTGAAATGCAGCGAGTTCTGACGTTCTTGCATGAGCAGAAGCAGTCTTACTTTATTCTAGGCAAAGGCTCAAATTGTTTGTTTGATTCCAATGGATTAGATACCGTTGTTATTCATAACAAAATCGACTTTTTAGAGGAAATTGAGCCGGGTCATTTTTATGTAGGTGCGGGCTTTAGCTTTTCTTTACTTGGCACACAAAGCGCAAAGAAAGGATGGGGCGGTCTTGAATTTGCAGCAGGGATTCCTGCTTCTGTTGGTGGCGCTGTCTTCATGAATGCTGGTGCACAAGGTTGTCAGACCTGGCAGACACTGGCGTATGTTGATTTTGTTGACGACGAGGGTAATCTGAAGAGGCTGAAGAAAGAGGAGCTTACCTATAGATATCGCTACTCCTCGTTTCAAGAGATGAGGGGAGCTATTGTGGCTGCCTGTTTTATTTTGTCCGAACAGCCTGCTGCTCGAAAGACGCAACTGCAGTTATTGGAGGCGCGTATTCAGAGTCAACCCTATCACGAAAAATCTGCTGGCTGCGTATTTAAAAACCCTACTTGTAAGAACGCTCCGTGTGGTGCTGCTGGCCAGTTGATCGACAGATGCGGACTCAAAGGGTTTTCTATTGGAGGCGCAAAAGTCTCTGAGATGCATGCAAACTTTCTGGTAAATACAGGAGAGGCTACTTCGCAAGATGTGCGCGATTTGATAGAGCATGTAAGAGAAGAGGTAAAACGCCAGACAGCGGTGATTCTCGAGCCTGAAATATATTGGATTCATGATGGCCGGACGTTTTGATCTACATTGTCATACAACCTTTTCTGATGGCTCGTTGACCCCGGCAGAACTGATAGCGCTTGCCAAAAGGGTAGGTCTGGATGGGCTTGCCATTACTGATCACGACACTTTTGATGGTTTTGTGCAAATAGCCAGGGAGAAAGCTTTGGAGAACACCTTAGAGAACTCCTTAGAGAACGCTGGGCAGGCCTCTTTGAAAATCATTTCTGGTATTGAAATTTCCGCAGAGATGAATGCTCAGAGTGTGCATGTTCTTGGATATGCCTTTGACTGCAAAAGTGAAAAACTCGCGGAATTTTGCGTGCAGCAAAGAGAGAGAAGAAAAACAAGA
>CAYOTQ010000009.1:0-17079 GCA_964406915.1 uncultured bacterium | reverse complement strand
CCAAGGCTATGTAAAAAAGCCTCTCTATAGCCAGCATCAGCAATTACTTGCATTGCCTGATCATAGAGACCTTCTGCTGTTATCCCTGGCTTGCAGGCGGCAATCGCGCTCTCTTGCGCTTCTTTGACAATCTCGTAGATTTCCGCAAATTTTTCATGTGGTTTGCCGCAAAAAATCATACGGGTCATATCTGAGGCATATCCATCAACGACAACGCCAATATCTACCAGTATTGCCTCATCATCTGTCAGGCGAGCTCCAGCTGCCCGGTAGTGCGGCTTGGAGCTGTTCTTTCCAAACGCAATAATAGGCTCAAAGGCCAAGCCATCAGCTCCCTGACCTATCCAGAAAATCTCAAGTTCTTGCGCAAGCCACCTCTCTGTTACCCCTGTGCGTATTCGTGAACAGAGAAATTCAAACCCGCGCTCTAAGAGCTGGCACGCTTTTGCGATCGCTTTGATTTCTTGCTTTTCTTTGATCGCGCGGATCTTTTCAATAGGCTTGAATAGCCCCACAAGCGAGCGTCCTTCCAGCATCTGCTGGAGCTGCAAGAATCGACTGTAGCTGGTCGTATCAGAGGCAAAGCCGACACGATGCGCAGGCCCTACGATCTTTGTAAGCATATCGGGAGCATCTCTGTAGACGTTAATTTTCAGATTGGATTGGCATGTCTCAAGATATCTTCCATCGACAAGCAGATGCACCTGCTTTTTTTCTATAACCAACGTCCCTGCAGAAAGTGACATGCCCAATAAATAGGAGAGATCGATAGAATGCGAAATCACGAGGCTGTCTACGGCCATCTGTTCAAGTGCTTGTTGTACTTTTTTTATCCTCTTCACAATACCTCTCGAAATTTTTTTGCAAACTCTTCTCTTTCAATATATACCATTGTCACCGTACCGGATGCACTAATTGCGGGTTCCTTACATGCAAGCAATTTCTTTACCAGCTGTTGGGCTTCGGCCTCCGAACAACATGCACGGGGCTTACATAATTCTGCTGCTAATACGGACATCTTATCCATCGGCTCACTCTCTGCCAAAGAGGCACGAATCCACATTTCAATATCTACATGCTCAAAAGCTGCAGAGATTGCGTCTACGATAAATGTACGGGTGCCAAATTCGTAGATATTTACACCAAGCTGTTGAAAGGCCGGCAAACGTTCAACAAGAAGCAGGGCATCGGTTGCTGAAAACTCAATAAAGAGCGGGACTAGCAGTGGCTGCAGAGGTTTTGGCTGCTCTGGTTTTGCCAGAAGAGCCTCATGAGTAATTCTCGAAAGTGCTCTCTTCACGTCAATCACACAGAGCCGCTCCTGCTCGCTAAATTCTACGAAGATATAGTTCCAGATTGTGCCAATAATGCGAAATGATGGAGCAACAGTTTCAAATAAAGGAACCTGAACTGATTGGAGCGGCTTTTGCTGGAGCGTATAGGTGTGCATCGTTTGTATAGCATCTGGCCGTAAATCATACACTTGAGGAGGTGGTGAAAATGATCCAAGCGGTGATGTAAAGAGCTTTTGTAAGATCATCTTTCGACAGCCGCTTCGAATTTCCTCTTCCAGCATAAAGCGCACCTGCTTTTTCTGAGGATGGACATTCACATCCACGCAATCGGGAGCAATCTCTACATGAAGCGCAAAAATTGGAAACTTCCCATCTGCAATACTCGCCCCATATGCCTCTGCAATCGCTTTTGAGATGAGAAGCGATTCAACAGGCCTTTTATTTACAAACAGATATTGCCCCGACCTGGACGAGCGAACGGCCGTTGGTTTACCTATATAGCCGCTTAAGGAGAGCCTCTCACCTACAAACTCTGCTTCTATCAGCTGCGAGGCAAAGTCGTTGCCGCAAATCTCTTGTAGACGAGCCATATAATTGCCTGAGATGCAGCCGGCAAGATTCAGTATCTTCTTTTTATTGATGATCAGCTCAAAGGCAATATTGGGATGCCCAAGGGCTAGAAGTGAGACAATTTTGACAATTTCTGACTCATCTCTTGCTGGCGATTTTTGAAATTTACGTCTGGCTGGCACATTATGAAAAAGAGACTTTACCTGGACATGAGTGCCTCCAAATGTCTCAGTTTTACGGCAAGAGAGAACCTTGCCTCCTGATGCCACAACCGAAGTGCCCTCTTGTAGCTCATTTGCGCTTTTTTGATTGAGAGCAGTGAGAATGGAAATCTCGGACACAGCCCCGATGGCAGCCAGAGCCTCGCCGCGAAATCCCATTGTAGAAAGACCCCACAAATCGTCTGCTGAGCGAATTTTCGAAGTAGCGATTCTTTCTAGGCAGAGCAGCGCATCGTCCATGCTCATTCCAGAACCGTTGTCGATGACAGAAATAGACTGCCTGCCCGATCCTTCTGCTTCTATTACTATTTTTGAGGCCCCAGCGTCGATGGCGTTGTCAACTAATTCTTTTACAACAGATGCAGGATTTTCTATCACTTCGCCAGCGGCAATTTTGTTTATCGTCTGCTCATCAAGAATGCGAATTTTGCTACTCATAGAGAAAAATTGTACAAAAATGCTGGATGAATAGACAATTAAAAATATTTGCCTTATTATTAAAAGAATATATTTGTTCGATAAATTTTTATATTAAGATCGTGTATCAACTACAACGCATAGCCACCGAAGTGGTCCAGAAGTTAACAGAGAAGGGATATACCGCCTACTTTGCAGGCGGCTTTGTCCGTGACCTTCTTCTCGGCAATCGCTCGTCAGATATTGATATTGCCACAGACGCTCTTCCTGAAGAAATCGCACAGATTTTTCCTGAACATGCCCTTGTTGGCGCCCAGTTTGGCGTCTGCATTGTACGTCACCAGGGACATCAATTTGAAGTGGCCACATTTCGCCAAGATGTCTCTTATGAAGACGGGCGCAGGCCCTCTCAAGTTCGCCTCAAGAGCACCCCTCTAGAAGATGCTCAGAGGCGCGATTTTACTATCAACGGCATGTTCTTCAACCCTCTCTCGCAAGAGATACTTGATTTTGTTGAAGGCAAGAAAGATCTTGAAGAAAAGCGCATACGCACTATTGGCAACCCCTTTGAGCGCTTTGAAGAAGACCGCCTGCGGATGATTCGAGCGATACGTTTTCAGATGCGCTTTGGCTTTTCTCTTGAAGAAAAAACAAAAGACGCTATTAACAGCCTCTCTCACACGCTTCTTCCGGCTGTATCGATGGAGAGAATCTGGCAGGAGCTATGTAAAATCCGCTCTCACGATGGGTTTACCGAAGCTCTGCTTCATATGGCAAAGCTTGGCCTTCTGGCAAATATACTGCCCCCACTAAAGCACGCCTCCATTGACACCCTACAACAACGTCTCAGCGGGATAGATGGCGTCTCCAAAAAAGTCCCTACTATTTTGATTATTTCCCAACTTTTTGGACCGGAAGATCTCGGGTTTCTCCTGGGTCTCGCCATCCACCTCAAAGCCTCAAAAGAAGATACGAAATGGATCGAAACTTTTCTCGAAGCAAAAACCTTGTGGGAAAAGGACCCTCGGCTGACGCTCAAATATGAATGGGTCTATCTTCTCGCCAATACAAAAGCCTCTGCCTGCTTTGAGGTGCTCTTTACCAAATCTTCTTCGCAAGAAAAAGAGGAGTACTTGCAGCTAATAGAGACCTTTTCTTCACAATTTGCGTTCCATATAGACCGCGTTCACAAAAGAAAGCCTATCTGCCAGGCAAAAGAACTTGAACCTCTTGGCATACGCCCAGGAAAAAGAATGGGGGAAGCACTGAGGCTGGCAGAAAGACTTGCTCTTGAAGCTAATTTGAGCCAGACAGAAGCCATCTTCGACAGGCTTAGGCAAGATCCGGAATGGTTCAAACTCCTAGAAGATAGGCATTCATGAAACAGATTACCAGCCTGCAACACCCGCTTGTCCAATATTGGAAACAGCTCAAGGAGAATCCTGGATTTCGCCACCAAGAAGCAAGCGTCCTTATTGAAGGCTCCAACAGCATCAGAGATATCTGTAAGCGCTATGAAGCCAAGCGTCTCATAGCCATCAGCGAAGAATGTATCGATCCTGAAATGCATGCACAAGAAGTAGTAATTGTCTCTGAGCAAATCTTGAAAAAACTCTCAAGTGTTGAGACCTCAAGAGGTTTGATTGCTGAATTTCCTCTTCCCGTAATGAAACCTCTTACCGGCTGCCGCATCATTGCCTGTGATGCCATCCAGGATCCCGGCAATCTTGGCACTCTCATGCGAAGTGCGCTGGCGTTTGGCTGGGACGGAATGTTTTTGCTTCCCGGGTGCGTCGATCCCTTTAATGACAAGGTGCTGCGCAGCGCAAAAGGCGCCAGTTTTTTTCTGCCTCTTGCAAAAGGCTCTTGGCAAGAGCTGCTGGCCTCTGTACAAGAAGAGCAGCCTGTGCTTGTTGCCGATCTTGAGGGGGACACCCCGGAAAAGTTCCTCGAAGAACAAGGGCGGCTTACAAAAAAGCGATTGCTTATCCTTGGCAACGAAGGACGCGGCACTTGCGTACCTGCATCTCTGCCACACACTCAACTCTGTCTGCCAATGAAAGGCCAGATGGAATCTCTTAACGTAGCCGTCGCCGGCTCTATTCTCATGTATCTCCTATGAACAGTGACGCCTTTATCCATCACGAAGAAAGTGATTTTTTTAATACTAGAAAAGACAGCAGGCAAGAAAGAAAACGTGCCACTAGGCTCGATCGCTCCAAATATAAAAAGAGCGATCAAAATAAGCGAAAGAGCACCGGCGCTCCAGCCGAAAGCGCCACCTGCAAACGCGGGCTTGTGCTCAGCATCCGCCCACAGCAATTTCTCGTCGACTGCCAAGGCGAGCAAGTTATCTGCTCTTTGCGCGGCTCATTAAAAAAAGACTCCTCCAAACTCAAAAATCTCGTGATCGTCGGTGACTATGTGCACTTTGAAGAGATGGGCAGTAATAGCGGCGTGATCGTGAGCATAGAAACTCGAAAAAGCGTCCTCAGCCGCGCCGATCACCTATCTCAACAAAAGGAGCACCTGATTGCAGCCAATGTCGATCAAGTGATTATCTGCGTCTCAGCATTAGATCCGCCTCTTCGACCCTCTATTATTGACCGATACCTCATTGCCGCGGCAAAAGGCCGCTTGCACCCAATTGTGGTATGCAACAAAATCGACCTCCTGCAAGACCCTGCCTATACACAAGAAGAGAGAGAGGCAGCAGCCCTCGATCTTGCTGCCTGCCAAAAGGTCTATACTGACATCGGCGTTGACTTTTTGCAAATAAGTGCTCAAACAGGCGAGGGACTCGCTTCCCTTGCAGAAAAAATGAATGGACGCATCTCTGTATTCTCAGGACAATCCGGGACTGGCAAATCCTCTCTGATCAATGCCATTACAGGCCGCGAACTCAAGGTAGGAAAAACTGTAAGTAAAACTCGTAAAGGCTCCCACACAACCTCTTTTGCACAGCTACTTACGATTGCAGGCGGTGGATGGTGCATTGACACACCAGGAATAAAAAGCTTTGGCGTCTGGGATCTCAAAGAAGAGGATATCCGCACCTTTTTTGTAGAGATTCACCAAGAGGCCGGCCGCTGCCGATTTCCGGACTGCCGTCATCGAGGCGAGCCCGACTGCAGTGTTGAGCGGGCAGTAGAAGAGGGCCGTATTGCCCCCTTCCGCTACGTCTCCTATTTGAGCCTTCTTGAAGAGATCAAAACAGATCATCTACGGCGCTAAGACATATTTAAAGAGCCTCATGCTGTGATCGGCGGGTTTGTTTTCTCTCGGACATCCTGGATAACTCTCTTTGAATAGCTCACATAATTTTTCCGCCGGATTCGCCCCGCAGCTAATCAGGCCAAAGTTTGGATCGTAGATATACGAGCCAAACTCTTTTTTTATATAAACCACCGAATGTCCACTGGATTTACCAACGTTGAACGACATCAGATAGTAGCTATTTTTTACCTGATTGAATCTCTCTTTGACCGATTGTTCGTGGGCAATCTCAGAAAAAGAGTATTTACCTTTATTGGCAGCCTTTTCTTTATAACACATTCCGATCAAGGAAGCGACTCGAGTCTTCATTGCTGTACCCCACCCAAGCGGCCGAAATAACGCCAGAGCGACACTTTGCAAAGCCGCCGCTTTTGCAGGAAAGCCATCTCTATACACCTCAAGAGCCTTAACGAGCTCTTCTTCACTCTGAATTTGACTAGAGAGAAGTTTTTTGACCACCATCAGCGAGGCTCCAAAACAGATACCTTTTGTCCTTGCTCCTTTTACTGCTTTTTTGGCTATTTCTGCTCGATCTTCATCAGAAAGGACTTCAACTCCTTTTGCCTTGCAATAGGCCGGGTCCATGACCATCCCAAGAAATTCACGAGACTTTTTTAGATCTTTCTCCTGGCCAATCACATGCAACTTTGCAATATTTTTGCATGTACAAGAGAGGGAAGCATTGCGTGAATGATAGTAAAAGATAGCACCCCCTGAAATGAGATTAAGAAACACCGCTTCCATTTTACGAACTGTATTCCTCAAATCTTTAGAGAGCTCAGCTTCTTTTCCCACAACAAAAGCAACGACCTTCCCTATGGCTTTCATGATCCCTACTGGAATTCCGATCAATAATCCAAGCGCTACTTCTCCTGCTGAAAACAGATATTCATGGACAGGCAGAGCCTTTGGCACACAAGAATCTGGCAAAGATGAATTAATAGGATACACACGACCCCTCTAATATTTAAATAATAATTATACACCTCTCGCTCGTTAAAGTCAACTTTAAATTTTAAACACGAGAACCTCTTTCACAATATTCATTTTTCCGCCATAATTTTCGTCGTGACCCATCATTAGGAGCGATTGATGAATCCTTCAACATCTGTTGTTTCGAGCACAAAAACAGCTTTGTGGACAAAGCTACCGATCGAGGCCCTCAAGCTTTTCCAAATTGTCTTTTTTGGCTTTCTTGCCTGGTATTTTTTAAAGCCGGAAACGCTCTCGAAAGAGGGGTGGAGTCTTTTTGTTATTTTTGTCAGCACCATAGTCGCGATCATCGCAAAACCTCTCCCTATGGGAGCTCTTGCCCTCATCAGTATCGCCACCCTTACCGCGACAAAAACAGTGCCTCTGCAGACAGTGTTGCAAGGCTTTGCCTATGATCAGATCTGGCTGATTGTCCTTGCCTGCTTTTTAGCCAGAGGATTTATCAAAACGGGTCTTGGCAGAAGAATTGCCTTTAGTTTCGTCTCATTTTTTGGAGGAACGCCTTTTGGAATGGGCTATGGACTTCTTGTCAGTAGCGCCTGTATGGCCCCCCTCATTCCAAGCAACACCGCACGAACTGGCGGCATTATCCTTCCAGTGCTCAAATCTATTGTACAAGTAGTCTCAGGATCGCAAAAGACAGCATCTTCCAGAGGATCTATTGGCGAGTATCTGACGTTGATTGTCTTTCACGGCTCCGTCATTACAAGCGCTATGTTTGTGACAGCAAATGCAGGCAATCCTATAGCTCTCAAATTTGCCCAAAACATGGGAATTGACATCTCCTGGATCCAGTGGGCCCAAGCGGCCTTTGTTCCCGGCGTTCTCTCTCTTCTCCTATTGCCTCCCGTCCTCCTTTTCTTTTCCCCTTGCAAAGTAGACGACGCTGAAAAAATCAGGTCCCATGCCAAAGAACAGGTGACACAAATGGGAAGACTGAGCTGGCAAGAAACAGTTCTGATCTCAACCTTTGGTCTTCTTCTCGCCTTCTGGGCCTTTGGCAGCTTTTTCAAAGTACATGCTACGGAGGCCGCGCTCTTTGGCGTAGCTATTCTTTTGCTCTCTAAGGTGCTGTCCTGGAAAGATCTTCTGGGAGAAGATCTTGCTTGGGATACCTTCGTCTGGATGGGAATTTTGATTATGATGGCCTCTGAGCTGCAACAGCTAGGGGTGATCACCTGGTTTACGGAGCAGGTGGTGACCTTTGTTCCATCTGTAAGCTGGCCCTGGCAGCTTCTGATGCTGGTGCTTGTCTATTTTTATACTCACTACTTTTTTGCCAGCATTACCGCTCATGTAAGCTCTATGTATGGTCCATTTTTAGCTGTTGCTGTTGCCGCCGGCGCCCCGCCGCTTCTTTCAGCATTGGTATTTGCATTTGTCAGCAGCCTCTTTGGCGGCATTACCCATTATAGCTCTGGCCCTGCTCCAATCTTGTATGCAGAACAGCATGTCGACATCAAGACATGGTGGAAAGTAGGCCTTCTTACAAGCTTTTTTTATCTAGTCCTATGGTCTGTTGTCGGAAGCCTTTGGTGGTCGTGGCTTGGCATTGCCTAAAAACAACTGTTTTTTGTACTACTAGCTTTAGTCCTTGGAAAAAAAACCATGATCTACTAAAGGAGAGAAAAATCTCTCTTTACTATCATGGACCAAAATATGGACCAAAATTCAGATAATTTTGACTCAGACAGTTTGTGGGACAAACTGCAAGAGTGCCTGGAAAGCGCCGCCAATACCCTTGCCAATTTAGCTGCCAAGCAAACTCTGCATAAGCCTCTCTTTGCCAAAAACCCTGCTTCCCTGCAAAAAGAGATCTCTCATACCCTGCAGCCAATCGTACAACGAATGGAAAAAGGCATGAGCAAGATTTTAGAACTTCTTGTCACTGCCCGAGGCGAAGAAGCAGAGATGTTTTCCGAAAAGCTGACGGAGCAGCTTTGTCAAATTGCAGCAATCGCCTCAGTTCTCGCAGAAAACCCTCAGCAGCACTTTCTTCTCCTCTCACATGGCAAGACCCTGCAAGATGTCTTTGGAGTGACAGACGACACATTAGAAACTCTCTACCAAGCAGCAAAAGAGCTCTACGAACAGCAGCACTACGGCGAAGCTGCCGCTGCCTTTTCAGTACTCAGCGTCATCAGTCCTTCAACGTAGACCTTTTGGCTAGGACTTGGCAACAGTGAATACTTTTGCCATAACTATGAAGCTGCCCTTGTAGCCTATGCCATGGCTATCGGCACTAACTCTCACGATCCTCTTTGCCACTTTTTTTCCGCTCGCTGCTATGAAGCTATGGGTCAAAAGGATCTTGCTATTAACGCGCTGGAACTGGCGCTCTTGGCAATGGGCGATCAGGAACAATTTGCTACATGGAAGCAAAGAGCGCTCGAACATAAGCAACGCCTATCGCAAAGGAGTTAATATATCATATGCCAACTATTTCAGGACCTTCTCCAAAACAACCAGACCCCCACCAGCTGCCAGCTCCCAAAGGACTACCCACACAAGAGAGCTACACATTGCCCGAGCATGCCCACATCTCTCACAAACCGGACACCTCTCATATTGATCGTATCGAAAAAGCCGCAAAGCCAGAAAGCACGATCAGAAAAATCCTGCATACCTTTCATCATGGTCTCAATGCTCAGCTCGCTGCCGACCTTGCAGTTATAGGCACAAAGGAAGCTTTCGATCTGGCAGTAGCCATTAGTGATAAGAAAATCCAGCATGCCCCATCAGCCATCACCCTCCTCTTGCCGCTGGCAATTGCAAGCGGTCTTGAGAAAAATGGTATGGAGCCAAAGTTGACACCGCGAGTTGCAAAAGCTGTAGAAGAGCTGATGGATCATTTGAGAAGCTCTCAGCAATCGCCGCTTGATCTTGGCAAACACCTTCGAAAACTGAAGGAATAAAAAAATAAATTTGCAAAATTTTTTTATATGGTTATAATTACTCCTTATTTAATATAAGGATTAATATGACTACAGTTCATTCACGATTCAAAAATACTGAGTCTTTGATTATAGAAAGAAAAGCGTGGTATAACAATCTTCCTCGCGTCAAAAAAGAGCCAGAATGGCATGAAAAAATTCTGAAGATCCTAAAAGAAATCGCTCTCGGCATCTGCTTTCCCCTGCATTTGTATAAGATGTTGGTGGTATTGTACCCTGCAAGCATTCTCGACGATGTGACGCTCGATACCCGGAAATTTTCCCATCTTGCCCAACAGAGGCTCAAGGAAACGAGCGAAAAAATTCGTCAGATTGCAAGGAAAGCTGGCATTGAACATCCGGAAAATCTCTCCATAAAAATATTTAACAAATCAGGAGCCTCTCCGGCAGCAACAGGCATTGCTTGCACGCAGCCGACAATCCTGGCCTCTCCTGAGTGGCTCGTGCAACCAGAAGATTTGCCCGCGGAGCTTCAACTTCAAAATGTCGAACAAAACAAGATTTCCGAACAGGAGTGGACAGAGCGATTTGAAGTATGGCTCTGGAAAGACTTTTTGCAAGTACAGCGACCTAAAAACACAACCCCCCATACCCAACTCAGCGCTGACAAAGAGCGACTCACTCTTCAAGTGTGGCGCCGAGTGGCCAGAGACAGACAAGCCTTTGCCAATACATTTGAGATGATTGTCGGCCATGAGTGCGGCCATCTGCAGCACGCTCATCTTCTTCTCTCGGGCTTGTTTCGCTTTGCCTGGAGCATCTTATGCCTGGCGTCGTGCGGCCTTCTCGTTCTTTTGACAAAGAAGGTGACCAATATCATCAGCCGAATTCACGAAAAAGAGGCTGATATGTTCAGCGTAAGCAAGACAGGCCAAGCAGAGGCAGGCGCGCGCTTTTTCGAACATGCGAGAGAAAAAGTACAAGCTTTACGGCAAAAATACCCTGAATTGCATGCAAAGATTACTCCAGAAGGAGACCGAATTGATGGCACCCATCCCTCATGTTCAGAAAGGATTCGCTATCTGCGAAACGGTACTGCCGGCTGAAGAAGAGCTCTCCAAGCGTAAAAACCGAGAAAGACAAGATAACGCATCGGCGGCTGAGATGCGTCCTCTAGACTCCGCTAGCATCCGCATTCCAAGATACGCAAGCATATGCCTCTCTGTCGATGCTGGCGTTGTGCTCACAATCTCTTCGAGTTCCGCTCTCGACTGGGCAAGGTCATTTTGAAAATCGAGACCCTCTACTTCCATTTGCAGAGCAAAACTCCTTAAAAAAGTCCCAGTTTCTATTGCAGGCTTTTTCACTTTATATAGTTTTTCCATAGATTCGTATCGAAACGGACCGTCTGATTTATTCGGGCTCAGACAAGTATAGATAACACAGCCTAAAGCAAATAGGTCATATCCCTTCCATTCACCCACCGTCGTGCCGCCGTCAGCAGTTGTTCTTTTCCATAGTTCAGGAGCCGTCATTAACGGAGTGCCATAATGCATCAACGTCATTTCTTGCTGTCTATTCACAGATCTTGATAGCCCGAAATCGCACAAATACCCTCGGACCCGCGATCCTGTCCGACTTACCAAAATATTCTCTTCCTTTATATCAGAGTGGACAACCCCATCTTGATGCATACGGGCCAGTCGCTCCAGCACATCAAACAGCACGAGCAAAGTATCCCTGTCGGAGGAAAGAGATATGTCTCTCCAACTCCCCTCAAAAGCCGGCATGGTAAAAGAAAAGAGCTTCATTGGGACTTCAGAGACACACACACCGCTCAAAAATGTCCCGTACTGCTTCGTTAGACACATCTCCTGCTCCGAGACCTTCTTTTTCTCAACCACTTTTTGCCAGCCGAAAGCGCTGCCTGTTTGCGGCAGCTGAAGCTCAATACCATATGATAGATTTTTCTTGTCCATCGAGAGCTGCTTTTTCTGGTCAATAGCCACAGTCTGCCTTCCTGCGTCAATCAGGAGTGTATAAGCAAGTTGAGATACCTTTTTTTTGAGCTTGTAGGAAGAAAACTGCCCCTGAAGAAGAATAGACCCTACAATACAAATCTTGAACAAATCCATACGGGCCACATTGATGGCTCTATTCTGCAGTATAGCGCTGGCTTTGGACCATGTATGGCAAATAACAGTCGCCTCTTCTTCATATCCAGCAGGCGGGTTGTCACAAAGAGTCTTGCAAAAATGATCTAGATTTCTGACGCGATCGAACGCTGAGCAAACACGTTGAACAACAGTCGGATGGTGACTTTCTACGAGAGCACGCACGGAAGCGCACACCTGTACATCAACAGGAGGGCCCCAAAAAAAGTAACGGCAAAGTGTTTCTGTACAGTTCATGATTAGTTAAGCTTCTATAGGAAATTCGGCAATCAGCTGCCTGATCTCATCAACACTTGAGGCATGGCTTATCAATTCGCGAAAGCTCTTTGTGCCTTTAGATTTTTTAAAATACCAGCAACCCACACGGCGCATGTCAACAATCGCCTGTCTATCAGAGCTATATTGTAGGATATACTCAAAATGCTCTGCCAGAGCCTGCCTGAGCTCTTCTACTGAGCGGGCAGGAGGCATCTGGCCGCTTTCTAGCGCCGCAACATCTGCCGCAATCCAAGGCTGGCCCATTGTTCCTCGAGCAACAAGAGCGGCGTCGCAGCCAGTCTTACGAAACATCTCAAAGACATCTTGTGCAGAAAATAGGTCCCCGTTTCCGATGATCAGAATATCTTTTGACTCTCGCTTGGCAAGAGACACCGCTTCCTCTAGCCACTGCCAATTGGCAGAGCCTGTATAGGCCTGCTGGCGAGTTCTTGCGTGGATACAACAAGCCTTTGCTCCTGCTTGAGCCGCAATACGCACGACATCTTGAAATACTAAAGAATTCTCATCCCATCCAGCCCGTATTTTGACTGTAACAGGAATACGAACAGCCGCCACCATATTTGCCAGACACTCTCCAATAAGCCATGGAGTCTTTAACATGCCAGATCCGCTGCCATCTTTTGTCACTTTATCAACAGGACATCCACAATTTAGATCCAGAGAGTCAAACCCCATATCTTCGATAATTTTTGCGGCTTGAGCTGCGAGCTTGGGATTGCTGCCACAGAGCTGCGCCCCAATCGGATGCATGTCATGGCTATAGTCTAATAAATGAAAGGTGCCTCTATCGTAGCGCACCAATGCATCCATTTTCACCATTTCACAAAACATGAGGCCAGGGCGGTATTTGGCAGACATTTTTCGAAACGGATAATCTGAACAGCCGGCCAAAGGCGCATAAAATACATTGCTTGACAAATGCAGTTTACCAAGCGATATCGGACGAATGACACTCATCGAAAGAGAATTCCTTTCACAATCATTTCAAGCAACTGGAGGGCAAAAAAGGCCACAATCGGGCTAATATCCAACATCCCAAGCGGAGGAATAAAACGACGAAAAAAGTTCAGGTACGGATCTGTGTAAAAACAAATGAATCTATATATCGTAAATGTCTGAAGCTCAGCAAACCATGACCCTATCACCCTCACGATCAACATCAACAGGTAGCATGTAAACAGTCCATCTACGATCTGATAGGCAACACCCACAAGAAATCCTCACTTTTTGATACCTTAAAACAGTCTGGACGTAGATAATACTCTATTTGCTAAACAATCGTAAATTGCTTTGTGATGAGCCGCATACTTTCTCAAGAAAAAATCGTTGGTTTTGCTCTCGATGCTACCCAACTATATCGAGCCCAAATTGCTTGCACAGCTTCGCGTGTGCGGATAGAAGCTCTCGACACTGTCCCGTTAAATGAAGCGGTAGATGAGCACAGAGATAATACTCAAAGCACAAACGGCAAAAGTATTGTAAGCGCGGTTTTTCCCTGCTCAAAAACATTGGTGCGCCATCTTAGCCTCTCGCTTGTCAAACCAAAAGATATTGAAGCGACCGTTCTTTTTGAAGCAGAGCCTCTCTTGCCTTTTCCCGTAGAAAAGTGCTTAGTAGACAAAATAAGACTTCACGCCACCAAAACCAGCACCGAACTACAGCTCTTTGCCGCTCTCAAAGAAGATATACAAGAGTTTTTAGACCTGCTTGCCAGCCAAGAGATTGATCCTGAAATTCTCTGTCCAAAGCCGGAGGCTCTCAGTCACTTTGCTGCTCTTCTTCGTCCCGACGAGGCATTTCAGCTCATTATAGATTGCGACCACCTGGAGACTTGCTGCCTGCTGGTACATAACGGAAAGCCCCTTTTGTGCCGGTCCCATCCGGAAGGACTAGAGAAATTACAAGTCACGGATGAAGAAGATCTTTCAAGCATTCACCTCTTTTTGCGAGAGATCGCCAGAATTTTTCTTCACTTTCAGCAAAACTCTTCTCTCGATCCAGAAACTTTTCAATCTATTGCACTCTTATGCACAGGGCCTCTTGCTGAAAAGCCAGAGCTCATTGAGCTGCTCACAGACTTTCTAGGGCATACAGCAGCGCTCCCTGGCCCTATAGGATTCCAAATAGAGAATTCTTCTCATGCTTATTCCTGGACAACACTCTGTACATTTGCCGCTCCTATTGGCAGTGCACTTGCTCACAAACATCTTCAAAAAGAGCTCTCCTCCATTAACTTTCGAAAAGAAGAATTTGCGTATGCCGACCGCTGGCGCCGCTGGAAAAAAGAGCTTCTCACCTATTTTTGCCTGATGTTGAGTATCGCTGCTATTGCGTTTATTACCGGACAGCGCTTCCTAGAACAGCAGCACATGAAGCTGGTAGAAACATATGCCAAGCTGCTGATGGCCTGCGAAAAGCCAGTGGACGAGAAGGCTCTGCTTTCTCTTTCCAAAGAGGATCTTGCAAGCAAGCTGTATGATCTTGAGAAAGAGATCTCCTCCACCACAGACGCTATGCCGCTGCATCCAGATGTCCCCCGAGTCTCTGATCTTCTTGCCTGGCTCAGCAGCCACCCGCAAGTTGCAGGCAACGACAAAAGCCTGCGCCTGGAAAGTTTGAATTATACAATGACCAAACGCCCTGAAAAAGGGAAAGTGAAAGAGCGCTACCAGGTACGAGTCGATCTTGAATTTTCTGCTCCAAATGCAACGATGGCCAGAGAATTTCATGATGCCCTTCTTTCGCCAAATCCTTTTGTAGATCCCAAATCAGAACTAAAGTGGAGCGCTCAAAAAGGACGCTTTCGCGCCAGTTTTTTCTTAAAAGACCGCACACAATACCCTCAAACAGCTGTACAAGGAGTAAGTGTCCATGCAGGGAATTAGTCATCAACGCCTGATCATCTATATTCTCATTTTGGGCTTTGGACCACTCTTTTTTGTTGCTGCAAGCTTTTTTACAACAAGATCTGAGCAAGAACATCTTGAGCTTGCCCTGAACGAAGCTCTCATGCACGCCACTGAAAAAAATGCAAAAGAAGCCAGGAACAAACAGGTGCGCCAGCTGTTTCTCAATACCGACCACTTTTACATCGACAAGGAAGTAGAAACCCTCACTCTCCTCAATCAAGAAATAGAACTTATTGAAAAAGCGCTCAAAAATGGCTTTCATCATGAAGAAGACCGTCTGAAAAAGCGCCTACAGTTTCTTAAAGAACAAAACCGTATTGTCTTTACAGAGGGTTCTGTAAAGGCCTATCCAAACTTTCAAGAAACTATAGAATCTCTTGCTCATCCGATTGAAGTAAATAGCGACGACCTTATAAAGATTTTGTCAAAAATTGAGACGGTACCTTCATCAGAGGCAAATGAGAGGCCGCATTTAATCATCACCGACTGCAAAATTGACCGGAAAAACTCTCCTACGCAAGAGACCTTTGGAGTGGATTTAAAAATTCTCAAACGGGAGTATCTGAAATGAAGTCTCTTCTTTTCTTTCTGTTTGCCGTTATTTCTCTTTGCTCCTCATGCGCTCCTCGTCGTATACACTCAGATGATCCGGATATCGCGGCACTGCAAATAAAAATAGAAGAAAAAAAACTCCTCAGTATCAATATTATCGATCGCAACGGGCTCTCTGAGACACTCACAGCAAAAGACCGCCTCAGCACCTACGAAAATGCCGATTTTTTTGCTCCTCAAACCTATCAGAAGGTCCTGCGAGTCTACTCCAAGGATAATGAAGGCAAAAATCTTTCCATTATTACCAGCTACTACCCGACGGGCCAGATCAAACAGTATCTTGAAGCTGTGAATGGAAGTGCTTATGGCACGTATCTAGAGTGGCATCAAAATGGGAAGAAAAAACTGCATATGACAGTTCTTGGAGGTTCTGCCGATCTAGATGACAAATCACAAAGCAACTGGTCATTTGATGGCAAAAGCAGCTGCTGGAGCGAATCGGGGTCGCCTCTTGCTGAGGTCTATTACGAGAAAGGGGTTCTTTCTGGCACCAGCCTCTACTTTCATCCAAATGGAGTTCTCGCCGAAGAGATTCCATATGTAGATAATGAAATCCATGGCGAGAGAAAACTCTTTGATGAACAAGGATCTCTTATTGAAATTTCTCGATATATCTCCGGAAGTAAAGATGGATCGGCACAAGGCTGGTGGGGACCGCAGCACATCGCATGGGAAGAGATGTGGGATAAAGGCCTACTCTCCACAGGCCGCTATTTTGACCTCTCAGGCACTCTCATATGCTCAATAGTCGAAGGGACAGGCACTCGTTGTGTATTTGATGATAATGGCCCCATAGAAATGCATGAGTATGTAAAGGGCAAACAAGAGGGGTTGGTGCGTATTTTTGGCGAAAATCAGTATATTACGCAAACATTACATGTAAAAAACGGACTCAAGCATGGGCTGGAGACCTATTACTACCCAGTAGACAGCAAACCTAGGCTCACTATTGAATGGTATGAAGGACAAATTCACGGCACAGTTAAAACCTGGTATGAAGATGGCACTCAGGAAAGCCAGCGCGAGATGAGCCACAATGCCAAACAAGGGCTTCTTTCTGCCTGGTATCATGATGGGCAATTGATGCTGCTTGAGGAATATGAAAAAAATAAGCTCACGCGTGGAGATTATTTAAAACAGGGAGAAGCCAAGCCAGTTTCAAAGGTTGTCAATGGCAATGGAGTGGCGACGTTTTATGACCCGGACGGCACATTCGTGCGCCGTGTTCAGTATGAAAATGGAAAACCTATCGAAGAATCTGCATAAGGAGCGAAAGTAGAGTATGTCGCAACAAGATTTAGAGCGTAAAAAAGCGCTAGAAATGGCTGTAAGCACCATTAAAAAGCAATTTGGTGATGGAGCTATCATGTCACTCGGCAAGCACTCTCAAGGCCGAGAAGTAAGTGTAATTAAAACCGGAGCACTTTCTCTGGATATGG
>CAYOTQ010000008.1:0-17227 GCA_964406915.1 uncultured bacterium | reverse complement strand
GTACGATAGATCTCAGGTGCAGGGTCAAAAAACTTGCAGAAAGCGCTGAGAAGAACATATTAGAGCTGTAGTCAATCGCTGCTGGAGGCTTAGTTTTGTTCCACAAGCCTATGCTTTCCAGAGGAAAGCCTGCATTGAGAGCAAGCTGCGTGGTCCCATACATCATTGGAAACGACCATTTTGCAATAAAATCCAATGTTTTTTTTGCGTAGGGGGCTGGAAGGCCCCAGCCGGCCGCAACCGTCATTAATACCCCGATTGTACCTCCAGTAGCAATCCCAGCAAGAGAAGTGTGGTGAATGTCTCGGCTGTGGCTGTGCTGCAGGAAGTATTGAACGCTGAGATAGCTGATGATGCCGGCGCCGACTGCTGCTATAGTAGCCACGCTTTTTTGTACAATGGTGGCACATAAGCGTCCGCACCAGTATCTGCCGGTTGTAGATTGGCCATCAGGGTCGTTTGTTGCAGTATGCAGAGGAGCAAGAGAAGACAATTCGGCTTGGGACATAGTAGGCCTCCGGTTTGCATCACACGATGCGACTTGAGGCTAAATTTTGTCAATCCCACTACTGAAGCCACATGCTCAATGCACGTGCTGACGATATTCTTTCAAACGAGGTACTGAATTAAGCTGCTGCATGATTTTGACGCCTGTCTGCACATGATCCGGCATATAGGTGGAAAAAATCATTTCGCTGCTCTGCTTTGTCTTGACTCCAGATGGAAGCAGCGGGATATCGGAGATCAACAGCAGCGCTCCTAATGGCAGGCGATGGGAGTAGCTGGCAGCAAAAAGAGTAGCGCACTCCATTTCGACTACCTGCGGACGCGTCTCTTTGAGACGCTTTCGAAATTCTGCATTAAACTCCCAGAAACGCTTGTTGGTGGTATGTGTGATGCCAATGTGGTACTTTTGCTTATGTTCTTCAAGATAGGCAGAGACCTCTTTTTGGACGGTGAAATTTGCCATGGCAGGCACTTCTGGGGGGAAGTAAAAATCAGAAGTTGCATCGCCGCGAATGCTGGCAACAGGCACAAAATACTCGCCTATCTGATAGTCTTCTCTCAAGCCTCCACACATGCCGAGCAGGAGCATAGCATAGCAAGGCAAAAAGGAGCAAAGATCCATGACGAGGGCGGCGGCAGGCGAGCCTATTTTAAAGTCGAGGATGGAAATGCCTATTTTTGGGCAGTGGGCGGCTTTAAACATCGACCCTTCAATAGTCTTGCAGCCAAACTCTTTAGAGAAATAGTCGACATAACGGGGGAAATTGGTAAGGAGAATAAAAGGCTGAAAGTCTCCAACCGTTGAGCCTGAATAGCGCTCTAGTGTCTCTAAAGCAAATTGCCGTTGTTGTTCAAACTCATAAGTAGGATGTTCTACTTTCACGTGCTCCACCTTGCGTTATTTTTTTTGCGTATAAACCAATTCTATTGAATCCGCAAGAATTTTTGCCAGAGAGACCCAAAAACTCAAAGACATGAAGAGGATATTTGCGCTATACTTTCGTCTTTTCAAAGAAAGGATGATACACGTATGGCGCAAGTCAGCACAAATGAATTCAGAGCAGGGATGAAGGTCGAAATGGATGCTCAGCCCTACATCATTGTCAGCAACGAGTTTGTCAAACCAGGAAAAGGCCAAGCTTTCAACCGCGTCAAGCTGCGTCATTTGATCTCTGGACGGGTACTTGAAAGAACCTTTAAATCTGGCGAAAAGCTGGATGTAGCCGATGTCAACGAACTGAGCATGCGCATGCTCTATAAAGAGACTGATGGCGTGGTCTTCATGGATGATAACAGCTTTGAGCAGGTCAAAATCTTGAATGACGCTATGGGAGACATTACCCAGTGGCTCAAAGAAGACCTCGTCTATGAGATTATCTTTTACAAAGATGCGCCTGTCACCGTACAGCCTCCAACATTTATGGAGCTCAAAATTGTTGAGACAGCTCCTGGGGTGCGTGGTGATACAGCATCGGGCCGCGTGATGAAGCCTGCAATATTGGAAACAGGGGCAAAGGTGCAGGTGCCGATCTTTGTCGACCAAGAGGAGATTATCCGTGTTGACACACGAACAGGCGAATACGTCAGCCGCGTCTAAAAAACTGCAATTTCTACAAAAGCGTGCCTTGATGCTGAAAAAGGCACGCCAGTTCTTTGAAGAGCGAAAGGTGATGGAGGTAGACTGCCCCATCCTTTCTGCAAGCGCCTCTGTCGATGCTCATATTGATTTGATTGCCTGCACAGCGTGCAATGAAAAGCGCTTTCTTCACTCTTCTCCAGAGTATGGCATGAAGCGACTGCTTGCACTTGGGTCAGGAGATATCTATCAGCTCTCACACGTTTTTCGCGACTCTGAGCATGGCGTGCGTCATAATCCTGAGTTTATGATGGCCGAGTGGTATCGATGCGGGCTTTCATTAGAAGCACTGATGGAGGAGACCTGTCAGTTTATCAGCCTATTTGTGGGGGATCTGCCGCGTCAATATATCAGCTATCAAGAGCTCTTTTTGCAACACACAGGCCTTGACCCATTTAGCGTATCGTGCGAAGCCCTTTTGGAATTTTGTGCGAAGCAGGGGGTAGAAGCTCCCTTTGATCCTCGGCATAATACAAAAGATGACCTCCTTTCTTTTATTGTGGCGACTTGTATTGACCCGCACCTTGGCCGCGGCTGTTTGACAGTAGTTCCCTATTTCCCGCCAAGCCAAGCGGCGCTTGCACAAGTGCGCACAGTGGCGGGGCATTTGGTTGCCGAGCGCTTTGAAGTGTTTTGTGAAGGGCTGGAGCTTGCCAATGGCTATCATGAACTTCAAAACCCATCTGAGCAGAGGCGGCGTTTTGAAGAGGCTAACCAGCTGCGTCTGCAGCTTGGCAAAGAGATGCTTCCCATAGATGAGAGGTTTCTTTACGCTCTTGAGCAGGGCCTTCCTGACTGCTCCGGGGTGGCGGTAGGCTTTGACAGGCTGATGCAGCTGCATTGCCATGCAAGCTCTATCGCAGAAGTCATTGCCTGGGACTGGTCGGTAAGTTAAAGCGAACTAAACAGGATAAGCTTCACATGGTTGATTCTAGAGAAGCAATAAATAAAAAACAGGATCCGCTGCGCTGGCAGGATCGCCTTCGGCGGCAGGATAAAAAATACTATGGTCATTCTACAAGAACGCTCTCGTCGTTGCCCTAGAGCAACAAGGTTTTGGTGTTCAAGTAGAAACTTTGCAAGCTGAAGTCTGCAATAAAGATCTGCGATGTGTGATCGCTGCCCCTCTTTGAGGTCCACATCATCTTTGTGCCATCATTGCTAAACACTGGAAGACCATCAAACGTTTCATTGTACGTCAGGCGCGTCTGCTCTTTTGTCAGTATATCCATGAGATACACCTCATACTGCCAATGGCCATGCAATGAAGTGGTATAGGCAACAAATCGCCCGCCTGGATGCCAGTAGGGAGCCCAGTTGACAGCTTCATTGTCTGTTAGCTGCACAAGATTTGTCCCGTCAACTCCAATAGTGTAAATCTGCAAATAGTCAGCCTTATCAGGATCGGCCCTGAAGACAACAGTCTCACCGTCAGGAGAGAAAAAAGGGCCGCCATTATAACAAGAAGTTGTCTGCGTGACCTGCTTGATATCGGTTCCATCGCTGTTCATGACGTAGAGGTTCATTGAGCCATCTCTGTTGCTGGCAAAGACAATTTTCTTCCCGTCGGCAGAGTAGGCACATTCTGCTGTGTAGGCAGGCCCTGAGGTGAGGGCTTTGAGCTCTGATCCGTCAGGATTTGCCTCGTAGATGTTCATATAAGGTGTAAATTCCCAGCTGTAGCGAGAGGAATTGCGTTGATAGCCGGGCACATTGTGAGCCATCTCTTCAGGTGCTTCATGGCTGGAGGCGAAGATGATTTTTTTGCCACTCGGATGAAAATAGGCGCAAGTGCATGCCCCGCGGCCAGTGCTCACCATCCGAGGGACCATCTCTTCAAGATTCATTATATAGATCTGGTACTGCTTTTCTCCTGTTGGCACTGCCTGGAAAATAATAGAGCTGCCGTCAGGAGAAAAATAGGCTTCTCCTGCCTTTTCAAAACCCATACTGGGGGCAGTCAATTGCCTGATATTTTGTAAGTGCATAGATTCTTTTTCTGTATCAATAGCGCTGTACAGAGAAGCTGCCCATAGCAGGAAGAAAGAGAAGAGACGAATCATTGAAGTGCCTTCTAAAAAAGCCTTATGATGAACATTGGGCCTAGCAATTGCAACTGTCTTTTTATGTCACATCCGAATATACTCCAGAGCAAGTATTCTTCAATCGGCTTTATACAAGGACAATGAAAATTATGTCACTATTCTCGACACATAACTTTCCCGACGATCACCTCAATACTATTTTCTCTTACCTCGGACTTGATAGAAGATCTGCTTTGCAAGTGTCTAAAAAGTGGAATCAGATATTGGATAGTGAAGATGTTTGGGAAAAGCTTTTCAACGAACAATTTATCTGTTTTGGGAAAAAAGAGTGGGAGCAGTTTGGAGAGATACAAGCAATTCCATCGTTTGCGTATAAAGCCGCGATTCAAAAAATTGTGGATTTTTCAAAAGAATTTCCAAAAGAATGGGACAGAAAGACCGGATGGCTCCATGTACATAAAATTCGGCCGCATGGAGAGAAAGAATTTAGGCCAATAACATTGAATTTGATCGGGCAGTTTGCTACCACAATAGTAGAGGGTAGTAAGCCAACCGGATATGGGATCAAACCCGCGGTTTTAGACTGGGATCGGGATAAATCGCTGAGACAAAATACATTCTTTGCTTATATGTCGCCAGAGAATATGCCGGGAAGTGATGATGAGAACTATAAAAGTACATTTGTTCCTGAGTACTTGTATGCGATGACTGGGATTTTTTTAAAATTTGTTAGCTCCAAGAGAAAGCCGGAACCATTTACATGGGGCAGCCTTGTACCGAAGGGCAGCTCTTACTGCAAAGAAGAATGGGGCTGTGGAAGGATTTTTGTTTCTCCGATGATTACAACGAAAGGTCTTTGCATCGACTTTGCAACTGAAGGGAGGATTGGTGCCAGGAATTTGCTGAAGATTGAGCCTAAACAATCTCCTCATCAAGCCCTGTGGGCTCCTGATCAATCCCTGTTGGATGCTATATCTGCTCTCGGTGTGGGATGCTATGTCTCCTCTTTTGATCAAAAGGAATTGAGCTTCTCTGCTCTATAGACGCACCTGGAAGAGAAGTCGCCTGGAAGAGAACCCAGAAGAGAAATATATCCTTTAATTAAAAAATAAATTATAATCACTTTTGGGGAAAGTGGAGGATATATGGCTCTTCCGGGGAGGTTTGATCAGCCACAGGCTGAAGGCTGGTGGGGCGGTCGCATTTTTAGTAATGAGACCAAGAAGGCAGACAGCGGCAAGACCGGAATCGTCTATTATGATAGTTGTGTCAGTCAATTTTTTATGAAACTCTTCAGTATTGACGTGACAGTAGATGGTGTTACTTATCAGATAAATCGCCAAAGCGCTCAGAAATTCTTTCAGAGTGTAGAAGAGCTCCAGAAAAATCCATACTCAGATGAGCTGCTTGTTAATAAAATACTCGAGCATTACACGAAGCGCAAGCAGGCTGCAATCTCACAAACTCCCCCTCATTCATCACCGCCGCAACCACAATCATCTTCACCATCACAATCGAGAGAGAACCTAGGTGAAGCAATAATTGAGGGTGAGGAAGAAGATTATGATGACTACTACGTTGACGATTATGTTGACTATGATGCTTATGACGAAGCAGGTGATTTTAGTGACGATGCCCGCTATGGGGAGTATGCTGAAGACCTGATTATTATGGATATTGACGACCCTTTTCGTCCAGGAGGCAAAGCAACAAAAACTTGTCCAGAGACCCTTGCCTGCATTGATACGCTTACGCAATTCCTAGAGAAATCGGGCGAAAAATTGGGCACTGCGGACGATACTGGAGATTGCTTTTTTGATGCAGTCGCACAAGAGCTGGTATATGCAGGAATAGATCCTGAGGCGTCTGTGAAGACTCTTAGAAAAGATGTCAAAGAGTATGTTGACTCACTTCCTTCCAAGAATTGGGTGCAGAAGTTTTGTGGCCATCACGATGCTTTAGAAACCTATGAGAGCTATAAAAACAATGTAGGCAAAGCGTTTACTGACATTGAGAGTGAATACTACAGTGCCCAAGAGAAAAATAGGCCTCTACAGATAGAGCTCAACAAAATAAGGCAGCAGATTAATGAGCAAAGACAGAAAATTCGTACGATACGAGATGCTCTGGTAGCTGAGATGGATGATGATAAAATACAAGCGCTTTTCTCTCAGGAAGAAAAAGCTATAAAGATCATAGAACCGCTAGAAAAAGAACTACAAAAGAAAGGAAGAGGTATTATCCCTTATGCTTCTATTGTCTGGGGCAGTGAGATGCGCGATGGCCGAATTCTTGCTGAAAAGTACAAGGTCAACATTCAGGTTTGCTTGATGAAAGGCTCAGACGAAGAGCCCTGCTGGATAACCGTTCCTCCCTCGAAAGAATATGAGCGCACCATAAAAATAGCCCTCTATCCAGGACACTACGTGCCTATTTGGCCAAAATAGCCACGATCTTTTTTTCCATCTCTTCAGGAGACTTAATAGAAGAAAGCAGCGAGCGATTGCTGGCTACACTATTGCCTGTTTTTCTTTCAGAGACAAGGCTTGCATTTTCCAGTTTGATCCGGGTGTATCCTCGCTGCGCGGCAAAGACACGCACACGGCTCTGATGGTAGAGCCATCTGGCCTGTTCCGGAGGTTTTCCAAAACGATCTTTGACTTCTGACCAAATGCTGTCTACCTCTTCAAGAGTGGTAGCATCTCCGAGACGTTGGTAGATTTCCATACGCAGAGAGACATCATTGACATAGTATTCTGGAAGTCTGGCATCAAAAGGCATCTCTATTTTTGTCTCCAACGTCCAGCTTGGCGCTTTTCCTTGAATTGACTCAATTGTGCGTTTGAGTAGCTTGCAGTAGAGATGAAACCCTATTTGCGACACGTGCCCAGATTGCTCAAGACCAAGGATGTCGCCAGCTCCACGCATCTCAAGATCTCGCATAGCTACACGCATGCCGCCCCCATAGCCGCCTGCAAGCGTCATCGTGTCGAGGCGTCTTTTGGCAATCTCGGACAGAGTACGTCTCTTAGGGATGAGAAAGTAGGCAAAGGCGCGTCTGTTCCACCTGCCCACACGGCCGCGGAGCTGGTAGAGGTCTGCAATTCCAAAATGGTCGGCATTGTCGACAAGGATAGTATTGGCATTTGGGATGTCGATACCGTTTTCAACGATGGATGTGGCCACAAGAATATCGACGGTCCCCTTCTTGAAGGCATGAAAGATGGAATCCAATTCGTCAGGATCCATCTGGCCATGAGCAATAGCAATTCTGGCTTTCGGAAGCAGCTTTTGAAGGCGCGAGGCGGTCTCAAAAATAGACTCGATGCGATTGTGGATGAAGAATACCTGCCCGTCGCGATTGAGCTCCCGCAAGATAGCGGTCTGGATCAGCTGGTCATCGGGATCGGCGATGATTGTTTTGATAGGCAGGCGATCCTGAGGAGGGGTATTAATGACAGACAGATCCCTGGTGCCAATAAGAGACATATAGAGGGTGCGTGGAATGGGCGTTGCCGACAGTGTCAGGCTGTCGACACCTGTTTTGAGCAATTTTAAATGCTCTTTTGCCTTCACGCCAAAACGCTGCTCTTCATCAATGATGATAAGTCCAAGGTCTTTGAATTGGATATCTTTTTGCAAAAGCCTATGTGTGCCCACTACAACATCGACAGCGCCTTTTTCTATATCAACGATACTCTTTTTGATCTCCTTTGCAGTGCGAAAGCGGCAGAGAAGATCCACCCGTACGCCAAAATTTTCCATACGATCTCGAAAAGACTCATAATGTTGAATGGCAAGTACTGTCGTAGGTACAAGAACCGCGACTTGTTTTTTTCCGTCCAGGACTGCTTTGAAAGCAGCACGCATCGCTACTTCTGTCTTTCCATAGCCTACATCTCCGCAGACCAGTCTATCCATTGCCTTTTCTGAGCACATATCTGCTTTGATGCTAGCAATAGCAGCGAGTTGGTCATCGGTTTCAATATAAGGGAATTCTTCTTCAAAGGCTTTTGTTTCCGGGCTGTCTTGTGCGAAGACAAAGCCTCCTTGCATATGTCTTTGAGCATACATTTTGAGAAGGTCGGAGGCGTAGCCGATAATCGATCTCTCTGTGTCTTCCCGCTGTTTTTTCCAGCGGTTCGTGCCAAGGGCATGCAATTTTGGCATCTCTTCGCCGCTGCCAACATATTTGCTGATCAGATGTGCCTGCGTGAGGGGAACATAGAGCTTTGTATGTTCGGCATATTCGATAAGAAAGTATTCTTCTTCAATACCTTGATAGTTTGGCCGCTTTTCAATGCCTAGAAAGCGACCGATGCCATGGTTGAAATGGACAATCGTTTCTCCTGCCGTAATATCAAAGGCATCTTGGGCAGTCGACTGGTAGTAAGTACGTTGACGCTCCCGTCGGATTTTTATCCGCCCTGTAAGATCGGCATTGGAAAAGAGCAGGCTGCGAGTGTCTCTCAGAGCAAACCCTTGAGATAAGTAGCCCTGTTTAAAGTGGCTCAGCAGTGAGGCTTTGACCTGTTTTGCCTCTAGTTTTGCGCGCAAGCTTTGCAGCTCGCTTTCATGTTGCGTGATAAAAAAGAGCGAAGAGAGTTCAACTTGCGAAAGACAGTCAAGAAGTTCATCTCCCTGAGGCGCTTCTTCCAACAAGCACTCTTGTAGGAAAAAGCCACCAAGCGTCTGAAAGGGATGGACCACGCGTACTGCTGAGAGCTTTCTCAGAAACATTTCGAATGAGACCTGTCCGCTGCCGGCTGTGAGAGAATAAAAGCGCACTTTCTTTTCTTCCGCTACTTCTGAGAGCTGTTCGATTGGAAGCTGCGAAAAATAGAGCTGCTGGCGCTCTTGTACAAGGTCTAGTAGCTCTTCAATACCCAAAAACGCCCTAGAGGCAGAGCCTCCTAATGATGTCAGCGAAGCGTAGCGATCTTCAAGCGCTTCTAGATCGTCAAAGACAATAAGGCTGTCTGGCAGATAGTCAAAAAGAGTAGTAAGAGCGGCATTAGCATCCTGCGGCAGATCTTTGGCTGCGCTAATCTGCACACTCTCTAGAAATTTTGATGACTTTTGTGAGGATGGATCGTAGGCGCGAATAGATTCAACTGTATTGTCCCAAAATTCTATTCGATAGGGCTCTGATGCTGTGACTGCAAACAGATCGATAATGCCGCCGCGCACAGCAAACTCTCCTTTGTCACAAGCAATGCTCCTGCGTTCGTAGCCCATCTTTTCAAGCTGAGAGAGGCACTCCTGAAAGGAGAGGGTAGTTGATTTGGTGATGGTAAAAAAGCTTGTCTGCAGGGTCTTTGGAAGAGGTACCTTTTGCAAGGCGGCTTGTAAAGACGTCAAGACTAGAAAGGGGCCTTGTGTGTCTTGTATGGCCTGCAATGCCCGCAGGCGCGCGCCCACAATATCGGGACTTGGGGCGATATTTTCTGAAGGAAGCGTTTCCCATGCTGGCAATTCAATAATGGGATAGGCAGAAAAGAAGGGAAGGTCACTAAAAAGTTTAAATTCCTCAATTCCGGCACCGGTGAGTACAATCACTGGTTTGTGAGCAGCCTTGGCAATATTGGCAATCACGCACGCTTTTGCAGAGGGGAAGAGCCCTTCAAAAAGAAGGCTAGAGCCTTGGCGGGCTTCTTCTAAACAGCGCTGGAAGAGCTTGCTTTTTGCAAGCTCTACATCGAAAAAAGCAGCATCGTTCATGCAAGCGGATTTGACTCAAGGGGGTTGGATGCCAGCATCTTGGACAGTTGTTGAAGGGCTTGATCAATCTTTTCTACTGCTTTTCCAGCACCCTGAGCCATCTCAGCTTTTCCTCCTCCGCTGCCATCTAGGGTAGCAAGCGATGCTTTGATGAGCTCATTGGCTTTTATCCCTTTAGTGACAAGATCTTGGGAGACTCGCACTAAGAGATGCGCTTTCTGATTTTCCTGGCAGGCAAGTGCCAGCACACTAGAAGGAAGACGTATGGCAAGCTCATCTGCCAAGAGTTTCAGATCTCCTGCCTTCAGATTCACCTTTGAAATACAGTAAGGAATTCCAGAAGGAGAGGTAGCCAGAACCAGTGTAGCTGCCAGAGAGGCAAGTTTTTCTTTTTGAAGCTGTTTGAGTTCTGCTTCTATCCCTTTTGTCTCTTGAAGCAGTTTTTCTACACGTTCAAGAACTTTGGTGGCAGGGACTTTGAGATGCGAGGCAAGGGTGTCAATAATCGCAACTGGTTGGTAGGCCAACTGCTCTGCTTCGTATCCGGTTACAGCTTCTATGCGCCGCGTGCCGGCAGCGATGGCGCTCTCTTTGGCAATACGAAAATAGCCGATCTGGCCTGTATGTTCGATGTGAGAGCCTCCACAGAGCTCTTTTGAAAAGTCGATATCGATGACGCGTACGACTTTGCCATATTTGTCTCCAAAAAATTGCTTGATCTCATGGTTTTTTTGGACCTCTTCATAGGGAAGCTCATAAGCAGCCACTGATACATTGCGACGGATTTTCTCGTTAACAAGGAGCTCGATTGTCCTGATTTCCTCTTCAGTGAGCGCTTTATGATGGGAAAAGTCAAATCGCAGCCGCTCTGCATCTACCACAGATCCGGCCTGCTTAGTATGCTCGCCTAGGACTTGATGAAGGGCCCAGTGCAGCAAGTGAGTTGCCGTGTGATTGCGGGCGATTTTTTCTCTTCGCAACGTGTCGATAGTGGCCGTCGCCTCCTGGCCTACGACCAGCGTTCCAAAGGAGACTTTTCCATGATGGGCAGTAATTCCCTTAAAGGGGCTCGTGCAGCTGGCGACTGTAAATGAGCCTCCATCGGCAGCAATCTCGCCGGTATCGCCGACTTGCCCCCCCATTTCTGCATAAAAACTTGTGGTATCAAGAATCACCACTCCCTCTTGTCCCTCATCTAGGGTCTTAACAAAAGCACCGCCAGCAATCAACGCAAGGATATGGGCAGGAGTTTGAGTCTTGTCTCTTTCAAAACGGCAAGGGCCATGTTTGTCAAGAAGCTCCTGGTAGAAATTCTCTTGGACAGTTTGGGAGCTGCTCTTTTGTGCGGCTTTAGATTTCTCTTTTGCCTCTTTTTCGAGTGCTTCAAAGCCCTTGACATCCACATGAAGGGCATTGTCTTTGGCAATTAGCAGCACTTCGTCCAAAGGCAAGCCGTAGGTGTCTTTGAGGGTAAAGGCGTCTTTTCCAGAGATTTCTTGTTTTGCTTTAGACGAGGCAATCACTTGGTTCAGCAGCTGCCCGCCACGCTTGAGGGTGCGGAAAAATGCCTCTTCTTCTTGTGTGACAATTTCTTCTATACGTCCTTTGGCCACGATGAGCTCTTTATAGTCTCTGCCCATGAGCTCCAGCAGCCTTGGCACGAGACGTGCTAAAAAGGGAGCTTCAAATCCAAGCGTCTTCCCATAGCGAACAGCACGGCGCAAGACTTTTCTGAGCACATAGCCGCGATCGACGTTGCTTGGCTGCGCACCGTCTGCAATCGCAAAGGCAAGGCAGCGAAGATGATCTGCAATCACTCTGAAAGCAGCAGCAGAAGACTCTTCTGGTTGGTACTTGATTTGCGAAAGCTCTTCAATGCTTGCAATAATACTTCGCAGAACATCAGTCTCAAAGAGGCTCTCTTTATTTTGAATCAGGCTCATTACTCGCTCAAGACCGGCGCCAGTGTCAATAGAGGGCTTTGGGAGCGGCTCAAGAGTGCCATCAGGACGGCGGTTGTATTGCATAAAGACGAGATTCCAAAATTCTAGATAGCGCTCGCCAGAAGGATCTTCAATAGGGGAATTGGCAAGAGAAAAATGGCTGCCTCTATCGTAGAGAAGCTCTGAGCAGGGGCCGCAAGGACCGATATCGCCCATTGCCCAGAAGTTATCTTTTTCACCAAGGCGTACAATACGAGTCGTTGGCAGATAGCGTGTCCAGAGCTCGAAAGATTCATCATCATCTCGGAAGACAGAGGCCCAGATCTGCTCTGGGGCAAACTTAAAAATAGAGGTGGAGACTTCCCAGGCAAAGTCTATCGCTTTTTCTTTGAAATAGTCCCCGAAAGAAAAATTGCCCAGCATTTCGAAAAAGGTGAGGTGGCGGCTTGTGTGGCCTACATTTTCCAGGTCATTGTGCTTGCCGCCAACACGGATGCATTTTTGAGAGGAGGCAGCCCGAGGATGTTCAGGGGGAGTCTTTCCCAAAAAGATATCTTTAAATTGATTCATGCCCGCATTGGTAAAGAGCAGGGTAGGATCATCGTGCGGCACTACAGGCGATGAGGTTATGGCAGCATGCTGCTTGCTCTGGAAATAGTCAAGAAAACGTTTTCTCACATCATGGGTGTGGTGCATATACTCCTCAAAAGAAAAGAAGGAGTATACGCCTTACCTCTTTGGAATTGCAATATCATAGTGGCCAGGACGGTAGAGCAAAAAGAAGGTAGGTCTTTCTCCTGCCTCAACCACCTTGCGTGTCGAAGTTGGAGATACAATCTCAATTGAGATGCCAAGGGTCTGCTCAAGGGCTAAAATTTCTGTTTGTCCGGCCATTTTCGCCTGCTTCATATCCCGCATATTTTGCAGATATTGGGCTACTGACCCATCTGATTCTATCGCTTCTGACGCAAATACTTCATCGCCATATACCTCGTTATGAGAGCAGGCAAGTTCGCGTAAAAACCAGACAAGAATATCTGATGTAGGCCTTTGGGAGATCACTTCATCAATAGTTCTCTTTTGTGCAGAAATTTCTTTGATAAGGGCAAGGGCTTGTCGATATTTTTCATCAAGTTCGCGGTGGTTGAAAAGGCGGACTTGCTGGTCGATGCGCTCAAAAAAGCGCTGCTGCTCTTGAACTGTCAGGCGGCCGAGAAAGTCTAATGTCCTCTCCGCCACAGAGCGAAAGAAACAGTGTCCATCTCCTGCCACCGCTTTCATTGCAAAATAAGGATCAAGGCCTGCCAGGCCTGTCTTTATTGGCCCGGGGGAATATTCCTTTGCAAGAGAGGCAAGGCTTTTTACAGTGCCGACCAGAGGGCGGATTAAATCATTTGGCTGGGTTGGAAATAAAGGCGCTTCTACAGCTTCGTAAATCTTATTGCTCAGACGCTGAAGTTTTGAAGAAAGTTGCGACTGGATCGGCTTGTCGGTCAATTGTTCGATGTCAGCAGCAAAGATTTCAATGAAGCCAAGGTCAAGTTCACGGCCTTGCCCTGCTTTGATAGTATTTTCCATAATATCAAAGCAGTAAGAGAGATCTCTTTCTGTGAAATTAGTAGATTGAAAATTGTTGACTTGCATTATATTTCTCTGTTTAAAAAGAAAATAATAACAAGAAATTTGATTTCATTTCAATTTAAAAGAGTTTCGCGATTTAAAAGTTACGCACGAAATTGTTATTTTCGTCCATCTGTTTTATAGAGGTCCGCATCGTACATGCCTGCAGCACGACTTGAAAAGCGTCCTCTCGAGTTGCGTTTTCAATTGAATACGCTTTCATGTCTGTTTTTATGTTGGGAGGGCTATCTTCTTGTGAATTTTGTGCTGGGGTCATAGCGGCCGTAAAGGCAGCTACTTTCAACGCACCATCTATACCTTTGAAAAAGAGGCAGCCGTATGCCTTGGCACTCATACATATGGGCGGAGGGGTAAGTATATAGGCTCTGTCGATTTGATGCTCCAGGGCCAAAACTGGATAGCGGCAATCTTGAGCGATAGTGGCGACTTTCAAAGCTGTTAGGGGTGTGCTATTGTTTTTAAACACATAGGAGATGCTGCGTGCAACGCTTGTTGGCCCAAGCTGGCGAGAAAAACCAAGATAGAGTTTTGCTTGCTCGATTTCGCCTTCTTCGGCCATATCGGTAAAGATTTTTACAATTAATTCTTGTGTAGCGCTGTAGGCAGCATTGAGACTGAATTTTGGAGGCGGTGGGAGAGGGATGACCGGCGGATGAAAATGTGTGTGGAAAGCCATAAATATTCCGTTGTTAGAGAATCCTAGGCTAAGTTATAGGAAGGCGGCTGTTTCCTTCAACGGGTAAGCACATCCTCAGGGGCATAGTAGCGTTCAAAATGAGCGCCTCCGGCGTAGGGGATACTGTCAAAGCGCAAGGAGAGAGCGGAACTATAGGCTGGATGAATACTGAATATCGACTCTCCGGTAAGAAAGGAGGCTAGGCTCATGAGAGAAGGAGCGTGGCCTACCAAAAAGATGACAGTTCGTCCGGCTTGGGGGATATTGAGATGTAAGAGCTTGCCTAAGAGCGCTTGCTGGTCAAAGTCCTGTCCAAGCGCGGGCTCCTCAAGAGCAGGCACTTGGAAATCTTGGGCAATGATTTGGGCTGTCTGTTTCGTTCGTAAAAGGGGTGAGTGCCACAGAAGATGTGGGATCACGAGACACTGTCTGAGATAAAGGTCCATTTTATGCTGGATCTTCTCGCCTTCTGGACTAAGGGGCTGTACAAAATCATGTGTATTGGATCGGAAGGTCGGTTTTGCATGCCGAATTAAGACCACAGTAAGTGCCATATCATACCGTTGAATAAAATCTTGGAAGCTGTTTTGCCGGTCGTTTACGGGCATAAGTCGCCGAAGCGCCTAATGGGGCAACGGTAGATCCTGTCATCAAATTGCAGAGGATGTACGCACTTTTCTGCACACTTTCTTTGGCTTGCTCAAAGACTTTTGCGGCGACGTGCTGGGCGTGCACCATATTTAGCACTTGGGATGTCAACGTTTTAGAAAGATCTTTGGCGCTGTATGGTACATTCAGGCAATTGAAAAGAGCATCAATCGCGCCTGCATGATTGTCGATCACCCGACCCAACATTCCGGGGTCTTGTTTGAGGGTCTCATAACTTTCTGCAATGTTGGAAAATAGCCCGCTATTGGCCTCATACTGGGTGACAGGGTCAATAAAAATTGCAAATCCTAGCTGTAGATGTGCCCAGCTGCAGAGGATGATCTGATGAAATAGACGGTATGTAGCCGAGGCAATGTCTCGCACTCTTCCTTCAAATTGTGAGGCCCATGTTCGCCGATCAGCTCGAGGAAACTCTCCGTTGATAGCGGAAAGAAGTGCGTTGTAGGCTTTTGTTGTCTCTTGCTTGCTTCGGATCAATTCAAGCGTATTTCGAAAGATCAATACCACTTGGGCAGAGGCGCATAAGATTCGATTGTCGCCAAAGGCAAGATTGACAGCCGAGCCGCACAGGTAGTTCATGTCATAGCCTGTGATCCAGCGTCTGGCAATCATCGCTCCTACATGGACTAAATAAAAAGAGTTGACCATGAAACTTACTGGTGATGGTAAAATTCCATTACTGCCGCTCACAGCGGTTACTGCAGATTGCACGCTTGAAAATGCCTTAAATATTGTGGTGATTCCAGTAAAATTCATAGTCTGGCACTCAATATTTTTGCTTGCGTCATTTCCATGATGAAATGTACATTTTTTATGAAGGAGTTCATCCTAACCCTTTTGTTTTTATTTAAATAGGGCGTGGGCATATTTCCTAGCAATTATTTTTTTACCATCATTTATCCTGAGAGAATATGACAGACGTAGTACAAGAATTTGCGGTTGAAAAGCCACTAGATGAAGGCTCCAAACAGATACTTGCCAAAGTGGCCAACACCATTCGCCATTTGTCAATCGATGCGATACAAAAGGCAGACTCGGGTCATCCAGGGCTTCCTCTAGGATGTGCAGAAATTGGTGCGTATCTCTATGGATATGCGATGCGCTATAATCCTAAAGATTCTCACTGGCTCAATCGAGATGTCTTCATCTTATCTGCAGGTCATGGTTCAATGTTGCTCTATGCCTGTTTGCATTTGGCCGGATTTGCTCTCAGCCTTGAAGAAATTAAGAATTTTCGCCAGCTCCACTCACAAACACCTGGCCATCCAGAATCCCTGGAGACAGATGGCGTAGAAACGACGACAGGACCTCTTGGACAAGGCCTTGGAAATGGTGTGGGCATGGCACTTGCCTACAAAATATTGGCGCAAAAATTCAATACCGAAGAGTATCGCCTGTTTGATAATAAGGTTTATGTCCTTGCAAGCGACGGCTGCATAATGGAAGGCTGTACTTCTGAGGCGTCTTCTTTGGCAGGGCATCTACGTATCAACAATTTGATCGTGATCTATGATGCCAACGAAATTTCTCTGGATGGAGCTCTTTCAGAAAGCTGTTCTGAGAACGTCAAGGCCCGCTATCTTGCCTATGGGTGGGATGTTTTCGAGATCAATGGTCATGATTTTGATGAAATTCATCGCTCTGTGAGTAAAGCTCGGACCAATCAAGAAAGGCCTGTGCTGATTATTGCCCGTACGATTATCGGTAAAGGAGCTCCCACAAAGGCAGGAACACATAAAGTCCATGGCTCACCGCTTGGTGAAGATGAAGTAAAGGCTACAAAGATTGCCTTAGGGCTGCCTCTAGAAGAGTTTTATGTTCCTCAGCAAGTGACCGACTTCTTTGCTCAGCGAATGCATAAAGCAGCAGGCTGGCAGGAGAAATGGCAGCGAGAGCTGGAAAGCTGGTCCAGAAGTTTTCCTGAGAAACGAAAAGAATTCGACCAGATGGCCAGCGACTTTGTGCCATCTGATATTGAAGAGCGATTAACAAATCTTGCAATCAAGGGGCCAACATCTGGAAGAAAAGCGTCTCAAGAGGTGACCAATTACCTGGTAGAGATTCTTCCGCAGCTCTATGGTGGATCGGCAGATCTTTCTTCATCAGATTACACCTGGCTCAAAAAGTATCCAGCAATCAGCCCAGGCAATTTTAAAGGAAGAAACATTAAGTTTGGCGTGCGCGAGTTTGGGATGGCAACAATTGCTACTGGACTTCGTCAGACTCATATGATTGTGCCTTATATTGGCACCTTTTTGACCTTTTCTGATTATATGCGCAATGCCATTCGCCTTGCGGCCTTGATGAAACGCAAGGTGATCTATCAATTCACCCACGACTCTATCTTCCTCGGAGAAGATGGGCCTACCCACCAACCCATTGAGCATCT